>JBQDJW010000136.1:0-6636 GCA_052086425.1 Pseudoclavibacter sp.
GACGCCGGCGCGTCGGCGTCGGCCGCTGCGGACGCAACCGACCGCGAAACCGCAGCGCCGGAGGTGGCCGAGCCCACAGCATCCGGCAACGCCCATGGCACGGCTCGCGGCACAGCGACGTCGCCAGCGCAGTCCCCGCCCGCGGACGCCCGCACCCGATCGATCGCCACGACGATCGTCACCGCCGTGATGGCGCGGCCGCTGCAGGTCGGGTTCCTCCTGACGCTCGGCGGGATTCTCGCCTACCTGCTCATGACGACGCTCTCGACCGTTTCCGGCACGCTCGTGTCTGTCGCGATCGCGCTGTTCATCGCGCTCGGCCTCGACCCGGCGATCATCTGGTTCGAGAACCACGGCGTCAAGCGGCTCTGGGGCATCGTGATCGTCATCGTCGCGACCGTGCTCGTCTTCGCCGCCGTCGTCGGGATCATCGTGCCGATCGTGACGACGCAGATCGTGCAGTTCGCGGCGAGCGTGCCGGATCTCGTCAACGGATTCCTCGCCTCCAATGTCTACGCCTGGTTGCAAGACCAGATCGGCGCCAACATCGGGCAGACGCTGCGCGATCTCAGCGGCTCGCTGCTCGACCCGAACACGCTCTCGGTGATCGGCGGCGGCATCTTCCAGGTGGGCGCAGGCATCGTCGGCGGACTGTCGTCGACCCTGATCGTGTTCGTGCTGACGCTCTACTTCACCGCCTCGCTGCGAGGCATGAAGCAGGGCTTCTACCGCCTCACGCCGGCCTGGTCTCGGCCGCGCGTGAGCGACCTGACCGAGCGGATCACGCGCTCGATCGGCGACTACGTCAAGGGCATGGTGCTGCTCGCCACGCTCAACGCGATCTTCACGCTGATCGCGTTCTGGGCGCTCGGGCTCCCGTACCCGGCACTGTTCGCGCTCGTCGCACTCATGCTCACGTTCATCCCGCTCGTCGGAACCGTCGCGTTCTGGGTGGTCGGCAGCTCGGTGGCGGTCATCGCCGACCCCGTCATGGGCCTGATCTTCGCCGGGCTCTACCTCGTGTACATGCAGGTCGAGGCGTACGTGCTGACGCCTCGGATCATGAACCGGGCCATCGCGGTTCCGGGTGCGCTCGTCGTGATCGGCGCCCTGATCGGCGGTGCCCTGCTCGGGCTCCTCGGGGCGCTCGTGGCGATCCCGGTCACGGCCTCGATCCTGCTGATCATCAAGGAGATCGTGATCCCGGATCAGGATGCGAAGGTGGCGCCGCCCGTCGCGTGACGGGGCGAGGGCGGGCCGCTCTCGCCCGCTCAAGCCACGCCGCTCCCGCCCGCTTAAGCCACGCCGCTCCCGCCCGCTTGTCCGATTCGAGGGCTCCTGACGCAGCAGACGCGTATATCCCGACTCCTGCGTCAGGAGCCCTGCAATCGGTCAGTGCGGCGAGTACTCAGGGTCGTTCGGCGAAATGCGAAACCGGCTGACGAAGTCGCCGAACGTCGGCGCGATCATCGTCAGGCCGATCCGCCCGGGCGCCGTCCGCGAGACAGACTCCCGCTCGTGATCCCAGAACGCGATCGCGCCGAGAGCGCCGTACGCGGCGCCCGGGGCATCGGCGTCGCGCTCTGCCTGTCCGCCACCGCTCCCGCCGGCCGGTTCTGCCACCCGCAGGCAGATCTGGTTCCCGCCCGCCGCATCCCCGATCGGCATCCACCCCGCCGGAATCCGTCCCGTGCACGCATCGAGCGCGTCGAACACGCTCGTGCCGCGTTTGCTCGTCAGACCGTAGAGCCCGTCGATGCCGTCTGCTCCGCCCGAAGCCCATGCCGAGGGCTCGTCGGCCTCGAACTCCACGTCGAAGTCGAGCAATTCGATGTCGCCGCCGTACCGTTCGAGCACGGCCGAATACTCGCCGGGCAGTGCACCGATCCGCTGCACCAGCGCATCCAGCAGGGCCCGGATGCGCGGGGGCGCCACCGGCGTGATCGTCGCCCCGAGCGCGTCCAGCGTGCGCCACGCCTCGGTCACGCTACGAACCCCCGTCTGCCTGCACGAGGTACCTCTGCGCATCCGGCTCGAACTCGAGGGCTCGAGCAGGGTCTGGCTCGATGAGGATCCCGCGCGATTTCGGCGGAACGTCGCCGGTGGGCAAGTCGCCGGCGTCGGCGGCGATCATGACGAGCACGGGCGACCCGACGATCGGAACCCGTGACGGAACGGCCGCCATGCGCGCCCGCACGCGGTGCACGCCCGCCGAGGTCTCGAAGCGCGCGGTGACGTCGAACTGGCTGAACGACCCGATCCGTTCAGCGCGGAAGTCAACGACGACGAGCGTCGCCTCGTACCGAGCGCCGGAACGACGGTAGCGCGCGATCTCGCGCTGCGCGGCGACCGCGGACCAGATCACGAACGGCAATGCGATCGCGCAGACGACGAACGTCATGGCGCCGAGCCCGGCGACGATGATCAGTATGAGGCCATCGGGCACCGCGTTGGATCTCGGTTCGACGCCGGCCGAAACGGCTTCGTGGTACGCGAATAGGTGCGAGAGATGGATGCCGGCGCCGATCGCGAACCCAGCAGCGACGGCCGTCGCGATCGCGAGCAGCGACGCGCGCTGCTGCCCGAACCCTCGGTCGGCGACGCGGCCGACTCCGAACACTCCGAAACCGACGAGCACGACGACCGCGATCACGACGAGGACGTACCACCACCACTGGTTGCGCATCTCGATCGCCGCCGGCGCGACCTCATGGCTCAGGATGCTCGGGATCACGAGGTAGGCGAAGCCGACCCAGTAGGCGGCGGTGGCGGCCCACACCACCGGCAGCCACGGCGACACACGCCCGGGCTCAGCGCCGGGACGCAGCGTCGTCGCGGCCGCGCCAGCGCGGCGCACGGAGAAGATCGGCCCTTCGTCCCACCACTCCCCGTTCGGGTCGTCGACCCGATGCGCGTCCGACGTCATGGCGGAATCGTACGGCCTGCGGACCGGGACGCCACCCGCGTCACTCCTGCCGACGGAATCCCTGAAGGCGGAGGCTGTTCGACACGACGAGGACCGAAGAGAGCGCCATCGCAGCCGCGGCGATGAGCGGGTTGAGCAGCCCGGCAGCAGCGACCGGGATGGCGGCGACGTTGTATCCGAACGCCCAGCCGAGGTTCGTCCGAATCGTTCGGAGCGTTTTGCGCGAGAGCGCAACGCGATGTCGCTGCCCGAGACGACCGCCATGCCGAGGTCGGCCGCCGCGAGCGCGACGGCGTCGTTGATGCCGTCGCCCACCATCGCGACGCGCTCGCCGTGCGACTGCAGCTCGCGAACGACGTCGGCCTTCCCGGCCGGGAGCACCTCGCTGAACACGGTGGCGATGCCGAGCTCTTCGGCGATCCGGCCTGCGGCTGCCGGGGCGTCGCCGGTCACGAGGGCGGTGCGCAAGCCTTGTCGATGCAGTGCGGCCACAGCCTCCGCGGCGCCGGGCTTGATCGAGTCGACGAGGCCGAGGTATCCCGCGACGGTGCCGCCGATCGAGACGAGCACCGGCGTTTCGGCGCGCTCGGCACCCGAGCACAACGCCGAGATCGCGTGGTCGAGGTCGACGCCGCGCGCCCGCAGCAGCGCGGCGTTTCCGACGAGCACCTCGATTCCGTCCACGTGCGCAGATGCGCCTCGACCGGGGTGCGCGGAGAAGCGGTCGTGCTTCGAGAGGCGTCCCGCGCGCTGCTGCGCGGCGTCGCGGAGAGCGCGTGCGATGACGTGCTCGGAGCCCTGCTCGACCGATGCTGCCGCGCGGATCAGCTCGGTTTCGCTTGGAGCCGCGGGACCGAGCAGCTCGACGGTGGCGACGGTCATCCCGCCGGTGGTGAGCGTGCCGGTCTTGTCGAGCAGGACAGTCGTGATCCTGCCGCTCGCTTCGAGCGCGTCCTGACCCTTGACAAGGATGCCGAGAGAAGCTCCGCGGCCGATGCCCACCATGAGCGCGGTGGGCGTCGCAAGGCCGAGCGCGCAGGGGCACGCGATGATGAGCACGGCGATGCCAGTTCCGAAGGCCTGCTGGAACGGTGTCCCCGCGAGCGTCCATCCGAGCGTCACGAGGATTGCAAGCGCAACGACCGCGGGGACGAACCAGGTCACGATCCGGTCAACGAGGGTCTGCACGTTCGCCTTGCGTGCCTGGGCCGCTTCGGCAAGCGCGGCCATTTGCGCGAGTTTCGTGTGCGCTCCCACCGACGTGGCGCGCACTTCGAGCCGGCCGTCCGTGCTGATCGTGCCGCCGACGACCTGGTCGCCGGCCTCGACGGATGCGGGCGTGGACTCGCCCGTGACCATGCTCGTATCGACCGAGGCACGGCCATCGAGGACGGCGCCGTCGGCGGGGATCGTCTCCCCCGGCAGCACGACGAAGCGATCGTCGACGCGGAGCGAGGCTGCGGGTTCGACGCGCTCCGCACCGTCACGGACGACACGGACGTGCGTCGCGGCGAGCCGATTGAGGGCGCCGAGGACATCACCGGCTTTCCGGCGGGAGCGGGTCTCGAAGTAGCGGCCCGCGAGCTGGAATGTGGTCATCCCGGCCGCGACGTCGAGGTAGAGCGAGTCGGCTCCCTCCGGCGTGACGCCGAAGCCGAGCCAGAACCCCGAGCCATCGCCTCCGAGCCCGAAGATGAGCGTAGCGACGGCCCACCCGAAGGACGCGGCGATGCCGAGCGACACGAGCGTGTCCATGCTCAAGTTGCCATGGCGGAGATTTCGGACCGTCGCGCGGTGGAACGGCCACGCCGCCCACCCGACGATCGGCACCGCAAGCGCAACGCACAGCCATTCCCAGCCAGGGAACCGCCAGCCCGGAACGAGCGCGAGCACGATCGTGATGTCCATGAGCGGCACCGTCAGGAGCGCCGCGACGAGCAGCCGTCTGCGCAGCGAGGTGATGCGCACTTCCGTGGCCCGCCTTGACCAGGCGTCGTCGGCGTCGTCGTGCACGCGAGCCCCGTATCCGGCCTTCTCGATCCGTTGCACGAGCTCGTCTGCGCGCGACGGATCGGCGCCCGTGACGAGAGCACGCTCCGTTGCGTAATTGACGCTCGCGGCAACGCCGTCGACCTGGTTCAGCGCCCGTTCGACACGCCCGGCGCACGCCGCGCAGGTCATGCCGGAGACATCGAGCTGGATCGGCTCGTCGAGGGAGAGCTGTGCGGTCATCGGGTGGGCTCCTGCGTGACGTCCGAGCTTGGACGCGGTGCGGGCGTGCGTGCCGCCTGCCGCGCCGCGAGTTGTTCGAGCATGCGGTTGTAGGCCTCGAACTCGTCGTCGCGGCCGGCATCGAAGTGACGGTCTTTTCGTTTCGCCTCACGAGCATCCTGCCGCGCCCATTGGATGCTCAGCGCGATGATCACGAGGAGCAGCGGGATCTCGCCGCCCGCCCAGGCCACTCCTCCGCCCAGATACTGGGAGGCTTCGAGATCGGCCCACGGCAGATCGAGATACCGGTAGAACGTCTCGGCGACCGGTGTCGGCATCGACATCAGAATGACGCCGAAGAAGGCGTGGAACGGCATCGCGGCGAGGACGAAGCCGAGCTTTCCGATGTGCGGGAGCGGCCGCGGCGGCCGGTCGACGCCGATCACGAGGCTGTAGAAGAGGTAGCCGGCGATCACGAAGTGCACGTTCATGAGCTGGTGCGCCCAGTGGAATCGCATGTACTCGCCGAAGATGCCCGTGAAGTACAGGCCGTAGTACGAGCTCACGAACATCAGGAACACGATGAGCGGGTTGTAGAGGAGCCGGAGCCCCTTCCAGTGCAGGAGCCAGGTAATCCATTCGTGGGGCCCTGCGACGCCGTCGCGGCTCGCGGGGAACGCGCGCAGCAGCACTGTCACGACACCGCCCATCGCGAGGAGGATCGGCGCGAGCATGTTGAGGCTCATGTGCACGATCATGTGGATGCCGAAGTCCGGCGCAGAGTATTCGCCGAGCCCTGAGCTGGTCGCGACGACGACCACGACCCAGCCCGAGATCCACGCCGCCGTACGGCCGAACGGCCAACGATCGCCGCGGCGCCGCATCGCGCCGACCGCCACCAGGTAGAGGGTGACGCCGACGACGGCCGCGATTATGAACAGCAGGTTCGGGCGCCATTGGGTCACCAAGACCAGGAACGTCGGCGGCTCCGCGACCTCGTAGCCGAGGAACACCTGCGAGATGCTCGTCGGCTGAAAGTAGTGGGGCGGCTGAACCCTCGTCATCGCGGCGACGATGCCCATCCACCCTGAAACCGCGACCGCGTTCACGGCGAGCAGCAGCGCGATGCCGCGCTCGGTCAGCCGCTTCCAGCGGAACATCCCCCACGCCACCCCCGTTACCGCAGCGATCACCGCGAGACACGCCCACCGTGCGATGATCTGCGCGCCGGTTGTCGAGTCGAAGACCGATGTTCCGGCCAGCTTGAACCACGTGAGCACGAGATCGACTGCCACGAGCACGGGCAGCGCGACCATCGCGGTGCGCAGCAGCCGGACGACGACCTCCGGCACGACGATCCGCCCCGTACCGATGCGGATGGCCGAGACGACCAGCACTCCGAGGAACACCTGGGCCACCGTCGTTTCGACGACGCCGGCGTCGCCGCCGACGTCGTGATTCGGGCCGACGAGGATCTGCCCGACCACCACCGGGGCGAG
>JBQDJW010000137.1:0-1194 GCA_052086425.1 Pseudoclavibacter sp.
GGAACATCGGTGACCATTCCGAAGATCGCCCCGTACCCCATGCCGACCCCGGGCGACCTGCCCGCATCGGCCGTGCCGTGGCAGCTCGATCCGTCCCGCGCCGTGCTCATCGTGCACGACCTGCAGCAGTACTTCCTCTCCGCGTTCGCGCCAGAGGCCGACCCGGTTCGCACCCTCGTCGCCAATACCGTCAGGATGCTCGGGGCGGCGAGAGCGGCCGGCGTTCCGGTCGTGTACACGGTGCAGCCGGCTGGCCAGTCGCGCACCCAGCGCGGGCTGCTCGGGGACGTGTGGGGCGGCGGCATCCCGACGGCCGACGAGGCGCGGATCGTCGCGCCGGTCGCGCCGGCGCCGGGCGACGAGGTCGTGACGCGCACGCGCTACAACGCGTTCCTCGGCAGCACGCTCGACAACGTGCTCGCGCGGCACCGCTGCGACCAGCTCGTGATCGCCGGCGTCTACGCCCACATCGGGTGCCAGGTGACGGCGGCGCACGCCTTCATGACCGAGCGGCAGGTGTTCCCGGTGGCCGATGCGCAGGCCGACTTCTCGCGCGAGCACCATGACGGCGCCATCGCCTGGCTCGCGGGGCGCGCGGCGCGGGTGACCGACACCGAGTCGGTCGTGGGCGCATTCGAGCGGAGCGCCGGTGGCGGCGGCGGTGGTGGTGACGACGACCGAGGCGAGCCCGGGGCGGTTCGGCCGGAGGTCGCCGAGGTCGCCGAGGCCGGGGAGTTCGGGGAATTCGGAGAGTTCGCCGCTGCGGGCGCGGCCACCGGCGCGTCGTCCGCGGAGGTCGCTCGATGACCGGGGCACGGGAGCACGTCGCCGATGTCGTCGGCATCGGATTCGGGCCGGCCCAGCTGGCGCTCGCCTACGCGCTCGGCGACGAGGGTATCGGCGACCGGGCCGTGTTCCTCGAGGCCAACGATCGCTTCAGCTGGCACCCCGGCATGCTGCTGCCGGATGCGACCATGCAGATCAACTTCACGAAAGATCTCGTGACGCCGAGGATGCCGACGCACCCCGCGAGTTTCCTCAACTACCTCCACGAGCACGGCCGGCTGTCGTCGTTCACGAACCTCAAGACGATGTATCCGACGCGCGCCGAGTTCACCGACTACCTCGAGTGGGCGGCCGGCAGGGCGCCGTGCGAGGTGCGGTACGGGCGCCGCGCGACGGCGGTGCGGTGGG
>JBQDJW010000137.1:1204-6633 GCA_052086425.1 Pseudoclavibacter sp.
GATGCGCCGAGCGAGCGATTCGTCGTGACGGCGGGCGACGAGACGTGGCACGCCGCGCACCTGGTCGCGGGCATGGGGCTGCGCCCCTCGCTGCCGGACGGCGTCGTCGAGGGGCCGCGCGTATGGCACACCGAGCACCTGCTTCCCGGGCTCTCGACGGTGGAGCCCGGCGACCTCGGCCGCGTGCTCGTCGTCGGCAGCGGCCAGTCCGCGGCCGAGGCGGTGCGGCACCTGTTGGGAGACTCGCCGGCGTCGACCGTCACCGCGGTACTGCAGAGCTACGGCTATGCGCCCGCCGACGACTCGCCGTTCGTGAACGCCGTGTTCGATCCGGAGGGCGTCGACGACTTCTACGACGCGTCGCCGTCGGCTCGCGACCGCGTGCTGCGCGCGCACCGGAACACGAACTACTCGGTCGTCGACCCCGAGCTGATCGACGAGCTCGCCCGGCTCGAGTACGCCGAGCGGCGCCGCGACCGGCCGCGATTCGTCGTGCGGAACCTCACGAGCCTCGTATCGGTGCGCGAGCTCGACGAAACCCCGGGCGCGGAGCGCTTCGGGCACGTGGCGTGCGGGGGTGCCCCGCATGCGCGCAGCGGTGCGGGTGTCGGCGCCGACGGCGCCGTCGAGGCCGAGCTCCTCGACCTGCGCACCGGGGAGCGGTCGACCGAGCGGGTCGACGCGGTCGTGCTCGCGACGGGATACCGGCCGGCCATGCTCTCCGCGCTCGTCGATGACGCCGATGGGGTGTTCGCCAACCTCACCGACGGGGTGCCCGACCTCGACCGCTCGTACCGGGCTCGCCTGCGCAACGACGTCTCGGGCGCAATGTGGATGCACGGGGCCGACGAGCGCGTGCACGGGCTCTCGAGCTCGCTGCTGTCGAACATCGCGGTGCGCGGCGGAGAGATCGCGCGGGCCATCGCCGCAGCGCTCGCGGAGCCGGGCAGGGGCGAGGCGTCCGTGCCGCCGGTCGTGCGCGATCGAGACGCCGACCGGGGCGACGCCGAGTCGATCGAGCAGATCGGGACGATGGCGCGGGCAGCGTCGATCGAACACGCCGGGGCCGCGCGATGAGCGCCGGGTCGACCGGGTCCGAGATCGATGTCGAAACCGCGGCTGCGACCGGCTCGCGATCCGCGACCGCGACGGAGCCGGTGACGGAGCCCGTGACGGGGCCCGTGACGGGACGTTTCAGCGGCCGTTCGGCCGTCGTGACCGGCGCGGCGAGCGGCATCGGGGCGTCGATCGCCGATCTGCTCGAGGCCGAGGGGGCGTCGGTGCGCCGGTGGGATGTCCGCACCGACGACCCCCGCGTCGAACGCGTCGACGTCGGCGACCGCGCCGCGATCGAGCGGGCCGCCGCCCAGCCGCGCGTCGCCGTGGCGTCGTCTGCCGCCGCGTCCGCCGGGTCGAGCGTTGCTGCGGAGCCGCCCGCCGCCGACCTGCTCGTGCACGCCGCCGCGATCCACCGCGCCGGGTCGGTGCTCGATCTCGAAACCGAGCCGGGAGCATCCGGAGACCTCGACGACTTGCTCGCGACCAACCTCGTCGGCACCGCCAACGTGCTCGCGGTGTTCGGGCGCCGCATGCGCGAACTGGGCCGGGGCTCGATCGTGACCATCGCATCCGATGCCGCCGTCGTGCCGCGGCTGACCATGGCGCTCTACGGGGCGAGCAAGGCGGGGGCAGTGCAGCTCGCGCTCGCGGCCGCGCTCGAGCTCGCGCCGGCGGGCGTGCGGTGCAACGTCGTATGCCCCGGTGCGACCGACACGCCCATGCAGCGTGCGCTGTGGGGCGGCGACGCCCCGCCGCCGCAGGTCATCGGGGGCGACCCGGCGACATTCCGCGGGCCGATCCCGCTCGGGCGCATCGCCGAACCCGGCGATGTCGCGCAGGTTGTCGCGTTCTTGCTCTCGGATGCGGCACGCCACGTGACCGGGCAGCGTCACCTGATCGACGGGGGTGCCTCCCTTGGGCGATGACCGATTCTGGTTCGCGTCGCCGGAGCGAGAGTTCTTGGGCGTCGGCACGCGCGAGCGCTATGACGGGCCGCTGACGCGCGAAGCCGTTGCCGACGCGCGGTCGCGCCTCGGCCCGGGCGAGGTGCTGGCCGGCTGGCTGCCGTTCGATCCGAGCGGCGACGGGGCGCTCGTGCGGCCCGAACGATTCGCGCCTGGCGGGCTCGATCGCGGGCCGTCGCCGCGTCGCGCGATCGCGAGTCGGCCGCTCGCGCCCCGCGAGCTCATGTCGCGCGACGAGTACCGTTCGGCTGTCGACGGGGCCCTCGACCGCATCGTGGCGCGCGAGGTCGAGAAGGTCGTGCTCGCGCGCGCGGTCGAGTTCTCGGCCGAGGGAGTCGACCCGATCGCGGCGATGCGCGGGGCACGGCGGCGCGATCCGCGGGTGTTCGCGTTCGCGTACGACGGCGCGGGAGCGGGTGCGGGTACCGATGCGGGTTCTGGTGGGGAGGCCGGGGCGGATGCTCGGGCGTCCGCGGCGGCAGGTGTCGGTTCGCGTGCGGGTGCGCGGGGGAGCGTGAGCGGGGCCGCGGCCGGGCGTGCGCCGGTGCGGCGCACGCTCTTCGGCGCGAGCCCCGAGCTGCTCGTTCGCAAGCGGGGCCCGCTCGTCACGTCGATGCCGCTTGCGGGCTCGAGGCCGCGGTCCGACGACCCCGAGGTCGACCGGGCCGCCGCGACGTCGCTGTTGGCCTCGGCCAAGGACCGCGACGAGCACGCCTTCGTCGTGCGGCAGATCGCGGCGTCGCTCGCGGCGGTGTGCGGCCGGGTCGTCGTGCCGCCGGAACCGTCGCTCGTCGCGACCGACTCGATGTGGCACCTCGCGACCTCGCTGCAAGGCGTGATCGCGGACCCGTTGCTGAGCGTCGTCGACGTCGCGGTCTCGCTGCATCCGACGCCCGCGATCTGCGGAACGCCGATCGATGCCGCGCTCGATGTCATCCGGCGCAACGAGCCGGTCGCGCGGGGCCTCTACGGCGGGGCAGTCGGCTGGTGCGACGCGGCCGGCGACGGCGAGTGGGCCGTCACACTCCGGTCCGGCCAGCTCATCGGCGATCGCGTCGTGCTGCATTCCGGCGCCGGCATCGTCGCGGGGTCGAACCCCGACGAGGAGTGGCGCGAGACGGCCGCGAAACTCGGCACGATGGAGCGCGCGCTCGGCGTCGCGGCACGGGCGCCGGAGTCGACGCCGACGCTCGCGGTCGCCGGATGAGCGGCGGCGCGACGCAGTGGGACCGGCGGGGGGCCGAGACCGCCGCGACACGGCGAGCGGCCACGCCGGCCGCGCACTCGGGAACGGAACCGTTTCCGCCCGGGCGTTCCAGCATCCGGATGCCCGGGTCACCCGAATCGATGACGCGAGGAGCGACGACATGAGCACGACGATGACGGCCGATGAGACGCGGGAGTGGCTGCGCGGGCGGCTGAGCGAACTGCTCGGCGACGACGCGACGGCGATCGATCGGGATGCCGACCTGACGGATTACGGACTCGATTCGGTGCGACTGTTCGAGCTCGTGCCGATGCTGCGCGAGGTGCGCGCCGACGTCGAGTTCGCCGATGTGGCGGAGGACCGATCGATCGCGGCGCTCGAGCGGCTGCTCGGTGCCGGGGATGGCAGCGGCGACCGGGCGTGATCCGCACGCAGGTGACCGGGCTGCGGGCCCTGTTGCCGCCGTCGGTCGAAGTCGAGCAGTGGAGCCGTGACGTCGAGCCGAGCGAGGCGTTGCTCGCGCCCGAGTCGAGGCATGTCGAGGGCGCGGTCGCGTCGCGGCGAGCCGAGTTCGCCACGGTGCGCGCGTGCGCGCGGCTCGCGATGGGCAGGCTCGGGGTTCCGGATGCGGCGGGCACGCCGATCGTGCCGGGTCGCGACCGCGCGCCGGCGTGGCCGCCCGGTGTCGTCGGGGCGATCACGCACTGCGAGGGCGTGCGTGCGGCGGCCGTCGCGCGGGAGGGGACGGTCGCGTCGCTCGGGATCGATGCCGAGCCCGCCGAGCCGCTCTCGGGCGACGTGCTCGACCTCGTCGCGACTCGGCGCGAGCGTGCCGAGCTGCGCGGGCTCGCGCGGGAGCGCCCGGATGTGCCGTGGGCGCGCGTGCTCTTCAGTGCGAAGGAGAGCGTGTTCAAGGCCTGGTACCCGCTCACGCGGGCCTGGCTCGGATTCGATGAGTGCGAGGTCGATTTCGGGGTGGATGCTGCGAGCACGGGGAACGCGGGGTCGCGCGCAGGTGTGCGCTCGGCGGTGTCCGGAACGTTCGACGCGTTTCCGCTCATGCGCGGTCTCGCGCCGGACGGCCGCGTGCTCGGCCGCTTCCGGGGCCGGTGGGCGATCGATGCGGGCGCCGTGCTCACGGCGGTCGTCGTGCCGGCGGCTGGCGCGGCTGGGATCGGTGCGGCTGAGGATCGGTGCGGCTGAGGATGACCGTTCGGCAGTGGTCGGCGACGCGGTGACTGCAGGCGGGCGCCGAGGCGCGGATGCCGCGCGCGCCCGCGTCGGGGGTGAGCGGCCATGTTTGACCTCTTGCGTGTGTGCCGTGACATGCACGGAGGAGTTGTGACGGCCCGGCAACGTGACAGTCGCGTTCGCACCTTCACCCGTGATCGCGACCGAGGTGAAGACGCTCCGCCACCTGTGCTCCATCAGGGCAACTCGGCGAGCGCCGCGTCGAGAGCCGGCCCGATCTCAGCGAGCGCGTCGTCGCGCACCATGTCCTGGTGCGCCGCGTCGACCGCGTGGCGTCGCACCTCGCCGTCGACGAACGGCCGCCACGCGCGCCAGTCCGTCGCCATCGCCGAGGCGGTCCGCTCCGCCGTGAACACGAGCAGGTCGCCGCTGTAACCGTCGAAGCGCGCCGTACGCTCGAGCGCCGGCCCCGCATGGAAGTTGTCGATCATGCACGCCGGGTCGAACGCATCGAGGCCCGTCAGGAGCGGATTCGCCTCGGCCATGAGCGCCGCGGCCGATCGTTCGTCGAGTCCCGCGGCCTCGTCGAGCGACAGGTCCACCCCCAGCATCCCGAGCGCGGAGCGCAGCCCCTCGGCCGGAGTCGGCGCCGTGTCCGCCCACTCCGCGACGGGGTACGAGTCGAGCATGGCGACGAGCCCGGTCGGGATTCCCCGACGCTGCAGCTCGGACGCCACGCCCAGGGCGGCGGCGCCCCCGAACGACCAGCCCACGAGGTGCACGGGCGCGTCGCGCGCCTCGGCGGCCCGGCCCGCCGGGCCGGTCTCGGTGCGCCTCCGTGCGCGGAGGTCGCGCTCGATCGCGTCCGCCCATGGCATCACGAGGTCGTCGAAGGTCGCCGGCGCGGGGGCCGAGCCGGAGAGGTTCGGCGCCTGGAGGCCGATGAGCTCGCGGCGCGGGTCAAGCCAGCGGCGGAGACCCGCGTAGCACCAGCTCATGCCCGCGAG
>JBQDJW010000138.1:0-6627 GCA_052086425.1 Pseudoclavibacter sp.
CGAACGGCAGATTGCCGATCATCGTGAACAGCACCTCTGGCGCGGCCATGCCGTCGGAGAATCCGGGCGCGCCCTCGCGGTACATCCAGATCGAGGTGCCGCCCATGACGCCGTACGCGAGGAACAGCAGCGACGACGGGATCAGGATCGTGCCGAGCAGGAACTGGCGGATGCTGCGGCCGCGCGAGATGCGCGCGATGAAGATGCCGACGAAGGGCGACCACGAGATCCACCAAGCCCAGTAGTAGACCGTCCACGCCGACTGGAACGCCTGCGTGTCCTCGCCCCACGAGAGCGAGCGGCCCATCATCTCGAACATGGTGCCGAAGTACTCCATGACGCCCGACGGGAGCAGGTTCAGCAGGAACAGCGTCGGCCCGAGGAAGAGCACGATCAGGATCACGCCGAGCGTCAGGATGATGTTGATGTTCGACAGGTACCGGATGCCGCGGGCGACGCCCGAGACGGCGGAGATGACGAAGCCGACCGTGAGCAGCGCGATGATGATCACGAGCACGGTGTTCGAGATGCCGTCGAGGCCCGCGACGACGCTCACGCCGGTGCCGATCTGCATGGCGGCAATACCGAGCGCGGCGGCCGTGCCGAAGAGCGTCGCGACGATCGCAAAGATGTCGATGAGCTTGCCCGCGAAGCCCTCCGTCTGCCGCTTGCCGAAGAGTGCTCGGAAGATCGACGACATCAGCAGCGAGCGGCCGCGACGGTACGCGGCGTAGGCGACGGCGCCGCCGACGAGGGCGTAGATCGCCCAGGCGTGAAAGCCCCAGTGGTAGTACATCTGCGCCATCGCACCGTGGATGGCCTCGACCGATTCGGGCTCGTTGGTCAGCGGCGGCGGTGAGATGAAGTAGCCGAGCGGCTCGGATGGTCCCCAGAACAGCACCGCGACTCCGAGCCCGGCGGCGAAGAGCATCGCCGTCCACGAGAAGGTGCTGAACTCGGGCTTCTCGCCCTCCTTGCCGAGCGGGATGCGGCCGTAGCGCGAGAACGCGAGCACGAGCAGCGAGATCAGTACGACGATCGCGACGATGTTGAACATCCAGCCGAGGTTGTTCGTCGACCACGTGAAGGCCGCCTGGGCGACCTCGGCGACGCTGCCGGGCGAGATGAGGCCCCAGATGACGAACGCGACCGTGAGGGTTCCGGCGATCGCGAACACGAGCCAGTCGACGCGGTAGCGGCGCCGCTGCTCGTCGATCGAGATGCCGGGCACGAGCACGGGGTGGGTGTCGTGGGGGTACTTCGGATTCTGGAAGTCGAGGCTGCCGATTCGGCGGCGGGGCTTGGTCGCGGGGGAGGGGGCGGGTTGCGCCGCTGGTCTGCCCGGCTGTGCGTGTTGGTCTCGCTGGTCGTGCTGGTCTGGCTGGCTTCGCTGGCCTGGCTGGCTTTGCTGGTCTGGCTGATTCGTCGGGTCGTTGGGGAGGTCGGACATCTCTGGCCTCTTCTCGAAGGATGCGGCGATGTGCAATGGGGGCGACGGGTACCGTGCGTGTGATGGGTGCCCCGCGTTCCAGGCGGTCGACGACGGTGCTCGCTCGTGAACGCGCGCGAACGCGTGCGAACGCGAGCGGCCGTGTGATCGATGGGATGAGCCGGTCGTGGAACGCGCGTGGCACGGGAGTGCGCGGACGCGGGGAGACGTGGAACGCGGTGGGTTCCCCTTCGCAGTGCGGTGCGTCGCAGTTCAGCGCGATGCGGTGCGCGGCGTCGGGGCGGTGGCGCGACCGACTACGGCTCGCCGCCCCACCATCCGATGGCCATGCCGTCCCATGAGTCGTTCTCGTGGCCTGCCGTGTTGATGTCGGGGGTTCCCCATGCGGGACGCGTGTTCGGCAGCTCCGCGAACGCGGGCGAAAAAGACTCGCACCACCCGGGGACGGGCTCCGGGGCGGCGATCGACATCATGCCCTCGGACGTTATCGGCGTACATCCAGAGTGTCAACAATAAGAAGACGGGTTCTGCGCGGCGGTGGGCCGGCTCTGCCAGCGCGCACGTGGCCGGGAGAGGAACGGGCGTGCATGGTCACCTCCCCCTGTTTTGGGGAGGAGGTGTGCACGCTGGTCCCTCTCTCAGGCAGACAGGTCGGTCGTCCGCCAGGGTGCGAGCACGCTGCGCACGAGTGCGAGGTGCACGTCGGATTCCGTCTGCGGGCGCGCGGCCTGCATGACCTGCTGTCCGTAAGTGATTGAGGCGAGCAGGTCGACGATGGAATCGATCGGCGTCGCGGACACGAGATCGCCATCGTCGATGGCTTCGCTCAGGGCGACGCGAAGGTCGGCCCACCAGATGTCGGACGATGCGATCCACTCGAAGATCGACGAGCGCGTGCTCAGCCGCCCCCAGAAGTTGACGATCACGATGGCCTCGGTGCGGGTCACCTCGCCGACCGGCAACAGTTCGGCCATGATCGCGTCGAGGCGCGCGAGCCCGCGCAGCCCCGTGGTCGCCCGCTCCACGCGACCGCTGACGAGTTCGATGACTTTCTCGGTCGCGGCCGCGACGAGCGCGTCGAAGCTCGGGAAGTAGTGCCAGAGCGAGCCCGTAGCGACGCCGAGCTCTTTGGCGAGCGCGCGCGTCGTCGCGGCGTCGAGCCCGTCGCGGGCGACGATGCGCAGGAGCCCGTCGATGATGTCGGCGCGGCGCTGGTCGTGGTCGACGATCTTGGGCATGTGGCGATTGTTGCAGCAGCCGCCAGGGTCACGAGTCGCTCCGTCGTATTTCGAACCGGTGAAGATTCCAGACACCCCTTGTTTTTCGAGCGACTGCTCAATTATGTTTGTGCGCACGTCCGAGCAACGCAGCACGGGGTACTCCGCGAATCGTGTGCGAGAGTGCGGCGAACTCAACGAGGAGCTCCCATGAGCATGCAAAGCACCCTCCAGGCCCCGCCGCAGCGGCGGTACGCGCGCGTGACACGCCCGACGACATCCGCGCAGATCGTCGATCTCGATGCGCACCGCGGTACGGTCGCCGCCCCTCCGCGCCCCCGGACGGTGCGCCCAGCGCTCGAACCGGCCTCGAACGACTACCGCGAGTTCTGCGGGGCCCTCGCCCACGCCGCCGTCACGATCGACATCGAGACGCCGTCGCCGCAGGCCTTCCACGGCCGTGTCGGCTCATGGTCGCTCGGCGACATGCATCTGCTGCGCGTCGATGCCGGAACGCACGCCGTTCACCGGACGGCCGCCCAAATCGCCCTCGATCCGACCCGGCTCGTCGAGTTCCTCGTGGTCGAGCGCGGCCGGGCCGTCGTCGTGCAAGACGGCGGCAGCATCACGCTCGGCCAGGGCGACATGACGCTCTACGACAGTGACCGGCCATATTCGATCGTCGCGGACGGCGACGTGCGGATCGCCGTCCTCATCGTGCCGCGCGACGTGCTCGCGGTCGCGGCCGAGCACCTCGAGACGTCGTTCGTCACACGCTGGCGCGACGTCGACGGTGCCGGCGCCGTCGTCGGCCCGTCGCTCGTGACGCTCGCCTCGCAGGCGGGCGATCTCCATGCGGGTACGGTGCAGCGCCTCGCGCGCAGCGCGACGGGGCTCATCTCGGCCCTCATCGAAGACGCGATCGGCGACGAGCGCGCCGACGCGCGCGGCGAACTGCTGCGGCGCATCCTCGAGCACGTCGACGCGAACCTGTCCGACCACGCGCTCTCGCCCGCCTCGATCGCCGCCGCTCATTACATCTCGGTGCGGCACCTGCACGCGCTGTTCAGCGAGCACGAGCTGACGGTCGCGAGCTGCATCCGCAATCGCCGCCTCGAGCGCAGTTACGAGCAACTGCTGCTGCCGGCGCTCGCGGGAGGAACCATGGTCGAGATCGCCGAGGCGAACGGTTTCTCATGCGCCTCGCACTTCAGCAGGGTGTTCCGGGCACGGTTCGGAGTGCCCCCGTCGGCGGTGCGCCGGCACGCGTCGTGACGGCGGCGCCGACGCGGCCGCAACGGCGGGGTTCGACCGCCGTCGTCGCGACGCCGCGCGGGGTCGCCGAGCCGTCGGCGGGCGCCGTTCAGAGTGAGGCGCCCTCCGAGGCGGCCGGCGACCTGTCCGATTCGAGTGGCATATACGCAGGAGACGGGATATACGCGTCTGCTGCGCATATGCCACTCCGAACTGCCAACACACTGCCGCACCCCGCGTTCACCGCGCCGTCGGCCGGGTCGGGGGCGGCTGCACCATCCGTGCCGCCCGCGCAGTCCCAATCGCACAGCCCCGGCCGCCGGACCGCGATCCGGGCCGTCGGCGCCGCGGCAGGCGCGGTGCTGGTCGTCCACCTGGCGGCGACGTTCGACATGGGGCTCGACAGCCTCATGGGCATCGGGATGCTCGCGCTCGCCTTCGTGTGCCTGCCGTGCGTCGTCATGGCGCTGCGGTGGCCGTGCGACGCGAAGCTGCGGATGCTGCTGCTCTCGAGCGCGCTCGTGGCGGGGCTGCACCTCGTGCTGACGATCGCGACGTTCGGCGGCGGGCACGTGCACGGCGGCGAGGCCGTGCAGATTCCGGATGCGCCCGCCGGCGACGGCGTCGCCCTCGCCTCTGGCTACGGAATCATGTTCGTGCTCGCCGGTCTCGAGTACGCGGTCGGGCTCGCGGCCGCCGCCGTGCTGTTGCACGGGCGCGCGGAGCGGTCGCGCCGAATTCCTGCAATGTGAATCGACTCAGCGGACCCCCAGGCCGCTATTTCGCCTCGGGTGTCCGCTGAGTCGATTCAAATGGAACGCGCATGAGCCGAGGCCGTGATTCACGCGGGCGTCGAGAGCGCCTCGAGCAGCTGCCGGAACGCCCGCGTGTGCGCGTCCGTGCTGCCGGGCTCGCGCGTCGCGTCGATGCCCGTCTCGCGCATCGCGCCGACGAGCAACGCCGAGATCCCCGGAATGTCGATGCCCTCGACGACACGCCCCTCGCCCTGTGCCGTCGTCAAGATGCGCACGAACGCGTCGAGCGTGCGCTGCGACCCGCTTCCGCGCCGGCGCCCGAGCGCGAACAGGTGCGGCCCGTCGATGTTGTAGAACACGCTCAACTCGCGCCGCTCGGCCAGCCGCACCATCGCGCGCTGGTACGCGGTCACCTGCTCGATCCAGTCGTCGGCGGGCTGCGACGCCGCGTCGCGTTCGGCGTTGGCGAGCACCTCGCGCCCGATCGCCCGATACGTCGCTTCGATCAGTTCGGTTCGACCGCCGGGGAAGTGGGCGTACAGCGTCGCGCGCGACGTGCCTGCGCGCCGCGTGATGCGCTCGATCGTTGCCCGCTCGAGCCCCTGGTGCGCGATCACCTCGGTGGTCGCGCGCACGAGATCCGCGTGCGCGCGGCGCCGCTGCCGCTCGCGGAGCGAAAGCCCCTCAGCCTCGAGCGAGGCGGTGCCCGTCGTGCCGGTCGCGCCGGATGCGCCGGTCGCCTCAGTCGTTCCTGCCGTCATATGCCGGATGCTCCTCCCGTACGCTGCGGATTCCGCCAGGGCCCCCAGCCGGTCCGCCGGCCGCGTGCAGTGGCCCCCTGCTGCCGGGCGCGCCCGGGCGCGCCCGGCAGCGCGCCACTCGCGCCAGGGAAGACCGGACCGCCGCTACCCGCGCCCGCGTGCACCGGCCGCTCCGAGCGCCCGTTCGAGCGCGTCGATGACGGTGTCGAGCTCCCGCTGCTCGACAACAAGGGGTGGGCGGATCTTGAGCACGTTGTCGGACGGCCCGATGCGGCTCATGATGATGCGCTCACGCACGAGCGTTTCGACGATCTGCTTCGTGAGCGCGCCATCGGGGGCGCCGTCGGCGTCGACGAGTGCGAGCCCGAAGAACAGGCCGCGCCCCTTCGACGCGAGCACGCGGTCGTGCCGCGAGGCGACGTCGCGCAGGCGGTCGGCGACATGGCGGCCGAGGTCGCCCGCGCGTCCGACGAGCCCGCGCTCCTGCACCTCGCGCAGGGTCGCGTGGCCCGCGGCGGCCGCGGCCGGCGTGCCGGCGAACGTGTTGAAGTACATGTTGACGGGGCTGAACGACTCGAGCAGCGCCGCCGTCGTGACGACGCCGCCGATCGGGAATCCGTTGCCGAGCGGCTTGCCGAGCGTCGCGAAGTCGGGCACGTAGCCGACCGCGTCATGGCCCCACAACTCGTCGCCCATGCGCCCGAGCCCGGCCTGCACCTCATCGGCGATCACGAGGCCGCCGGCCGCGCGCACGCGCCGCACGAGGCCCTCGAAGTACCCGTCTGGCACCCGTGGAAGCCCCTCTGTCGAGAACGACGAGTCGATGAGGAGCGCGCTCACGCCGTGCCCGGCCGCCGTGAGCTCGGCGATCGCCAGGTCGACCTGCGCAAGGGCGTCGGCGAGGAGCGCCTCCGCTGCGTCACCCGCGGCAGCAGAGCCGCCCGCGCCCGCCGCACCATGTGCATCCGCACCCGCGCCGACCTGGTCGAGGTCTGGCACGTGGATCGTGCGGACGTGGTCGCCGAACGGCTCGGACACGTCGAGACCCGTCGTGAGCTGGGCGAGCGAGATCGTGTTGCCGTGGTAGCTGAAGTCGGTGACGATGACGCCGCTGGCACCCGTCTGATGGCGGGCGATGCGGAGCGCGAGCTCGTTCGACTCGGACCCGCTGTTGGTGAAGTAGACCCGGT
>JBQDJW010000139.1:0-6602 GCA_052086425.1 Pseudoclavibacter sp.
GAACAAGGCGCTCATGAACCTCGGCTACGAGCCGCTGTTCCCGAACACGGCGGCCGAAGTCAACCCGGCCATCCTCTCGGCCCTGTCGCCGAACGCCGACGAGAACCACGACTTCTTCTCGGGCTCGGGCTCGTCGTACGTGATCGGCAAAGCCGAGGTCACGAGCGACGACGACGGGGACTTCTAGGTCGCCTGACAGGCTCCGGGGCGCGCGAGGTAGTCGTGCGCGCCCCGGCCAAGCCGCCGAGGCGGTGATGAAATCGCCCGGATGCTCGCAATCGCTCGCGAGCATCCGGGCGATTCGTCTGTGGTCGGGGAAGGGTCGTCATGCCGCATTCGCCTCCGCGACTCTTGACAGTTGTCGGTCGCCAGACGTGCATTGATCGAAAAATTCGCCATGGTAGATTTGCAACGGTCACGTACGGCAGAGCTTCTTCAGGTGAACTCGGCCTGCGTGCGCATCCTCACGCGGTGGAGTCCGCCCAACGATGGGTCGATAGACCGCGAAGATTCCTTAGGGGTCCCATGGCGCCAACGGTGGCGACGATTGACGAGCCGCTCGCGGGTTTCGAGCTGTTCCGCACGCGCGATCCTTTGGAGGCGCAAGCGTCGGCGGAGCGAATCACGGCACCGCACAGGTTGCGGATACGTGGCCGGGCGACGCAGTTCGCGGCGGCATTCGATGCCGTCGAGCTCGGGGCTGCGACACTCGGCGTGATCCGCTACGGGGCCGACATCTCGATCGAGCGTCCTGGTTTCGATGGCTTCGTCGCAGTCCTCATGCCGCTCGTCGGTCGACTCTCCATCGAGCTGAACAGACACGAACATGTCGCCGAACCCGAGAGGTCGATGGTCGTTCTGTCGCCTCGCCAAGGTGACGCCAAACTGACCTGGGCGCCCGGGACGGTTGTCATGGCGCTGAAAGTCGAGACCGAGGATCTCACGCGGGCCCTGCGTTGGATTGCGCCTGACGCCGACGACAGCCCCTTCGTGGCATCGTCTCCGCTGGTGAACGGCTCTCCATGGCGCGTCGCACTCGGAACTGCGCAGCTTTTCGCCGACGTCGTCGCGCGAACCGGCTCGAGGGGGCCTTTTCCCCGGCCTCTAGCCAGGCAGTTGCGCGAACAGGTGGTCACGACCATGTGGCTTTCCGTACCCAACAACCACACCGATGACATCCATCGGTTGAGCGGGACGAGCAAATCTCCTGCCGTCCAGCAGGCGATCGATCTCATCGCCGCCGAAGATCGGGCCGAGTACACCGTTCCCGACTTGGCGCGGGCCGTCCATATCGGCGTTCGCGCGCTCGAAATGGGCTTCCGGAGGGAGGTCGACGAAACCCCGCTTCACTACTTGCAACGAGCCCGCCTCGAACGTGCGAACGACGATCTGCGAAATCTCGGGCCATCCGACGCCACTGTCACTGAGATCGCTCAACGCTGGGGCTTCGACCACCTCGGACGTTTCGCGGCGCGATACCGGGTTCGATTCGGCGAACTGCCGTCGGAGACGCTCGGTGCCCGACCCGAGTGACCGTTCGGAATCTGCACGTGGTGATGGACCACAGCGGATAGTGGCCCGCCCGCATCCTTCGTAGCGTCGTGAACTCCACAACTCGTCGGCGTTGCCGACCCGAAGGAGACACCGTGATCCAGCAGAATCTCGAACAGGCGATTCAGGCGGCAGGCGGCAACGCCGCCGTCATGCTCCGCAAGTTGCCTGGAGGGCCATACCCCTTCCCCATTCCGCAAGAGGAGTACACGAACTGGCGCGACGAACAGGAAGCCTGGCGAACGAGCGCGGTTCTCTTCGACCAGTCGTTCCACATGAGCGACGTCTACTTCAAGGGGCCGGACGTCAAGCGGCTCTTCTCAGAAACGGGTGTCAACTCGTTCGCGAACTTCGGCAAGGACAAGGCCAAGCAGTTCGTCGCGGTGAACCCGCGCGGCAAAGTTATCGCGGATGCAATCGTCTTCGCGATCGCCGATGACGAGTATTCCCTCGTCGGTGGGCCCGCTGCCGCGAACTGGGTGCAGTACCAGAGCGAGATCGGAAACTACGACGTTGCGGTCACCCGCGACGAGGCGAGCCCGTGGAATCCCGGTGATCGACTGCTTTTCCGACTCCAGATCCAAGGGCCCCGTGCGCTCGACATCGCTGCTGCGGCGGCGGGCGGCGCTCTCCCCGAGATCAAATTCTTCAACATCGGCGCATTCGACATCGCCGGCACGACCGTGCACGCCCTCAACCACACGATGATCGGCACCCCGGGCCACGACTTGGTGGGCCTTGAGATAACCGGACCTTGGGTCGACCACGACAAGGTGTACGCCGCGCTCGTCGAGGCCGGGGAGCGATTCGGAATGCGGATCGGAGGCGCGCGCGCCTACCCGACCACGTCGAACGAGTCGGGCTGGATCGCATTGCCTCTGCCGGCCGTTTACAGCGGCAGCGACATGCAGGCCTACCGGGAGTGGCTACCCGCCCTGGGATTCGAAGGGCAGGCATCCCTCGGCGGGAGTTTCGCCTCGGATGACGTCGATGATTACTACGACACGCCGTACGACCTCGGCTATGGGAGGGTCGTGAATTTCGAGCACGACTTCATCGGCCGCGAAGCGCTGCAGGAGGTCGGCCAGGCCCCGCAGCGCCGCAAGGTGTGGCTGGAGTGGAACGACGACGACGTCGCACGAGTCGTGTCCAGCAGTCTGTTCGGCGGAGCGGCGCGGGCGAAATTCCTGACCATGCCGTCCGCCTGGTTCTCGATCATCCACTACGACAAGGTGTTGTCGGGCGACGACATCGTCGGCTTCGGTATGGATCCCGTCTACACCGTCAACCACAACCACTTCGTGTCCCTGGCCATGATCGATGAGGCCAAGGCCGTCGACGGTGCCGAACTCACACTCGTCTGGGGAGACGAGGCATCGATCGGCCATAAACTTCGCGTGGAGACGCACAAGGAGACCACCGTCCGCGTGCGGGTCCGAACGGCTCAACTCGGGACGTGACGCCGATGATGGAGCATCGTCTGCTGGTGCGACGTGCCCACAACTTCGTCGTGTTCGTCGACACGAGTTCCCTCCACGGGCCAACGGAGCGGTCGGAGTCCAGCAGTAGTCGCTGCGAGGAAGAACTCAGTCGGTACTGGCGACGTCGATGAGCGCGTCGGTGACACAGGCGCCGGGCGCCGTCGAGGGGCGCGGCGACGCCGTTCCCGATCGCCGATCGCAGCTCGTCTCGGTACACGGCGATGACGCGCGCGACCTCGGAGTCGTTCGCGAGGGGTGACATGGCGGTGTTGATCAGCAGGCAGCCGTCTGCGACGGGTACCGACCTGGCGTTTGCGAAGGCCTCGGGCAGCCCGCCGGGGTATGCACTTACCGCTTCCGGGGGCGATGGGCTCCTCGCGCAAGGAGCGCAGGCGGGGGCGGACCACCTCGTCTGAGGAGCTCTTCACGGCGGCGTCGAACAGCCCGCGCTTCGACCCGAACGCGTTGTAGAGGCTGGATTGGTTCAGAATATTCTAGAAGAGTCATTTCAGATTCAGGCCGTTCGCTTGGCGAGAGAAGGAACCCCCGAATGCTCATTGCAGGACTCGTTCTCGCCGCCCTTGCGGCGCTCGTGCACGTCGTCATCTTCTTCCTCGAGTCCATTGCGTGGACGAGCCCGCGTGCGCGATCGGTGTTCGGCACGACCGAGCGGGAGGCGGAGGCGACGAAGGAGCTGGCGTTCAACCAGGGCTTCTATAACCTGTTCCTCGCAGGCATGGTCGCCGTCGGCATCGTGCTGTTTGCCGTTGGCCAAGCCACGGCTGGCGTCACGCTCGTGTTCGCCGGTACCGGGTCCATGACGGCTGCGGCGTTGGTGCTGCTGCTGTCGAGTCCGGACAAGAGATCGGCCGCGCTCAAACAGGGCATCGTCCCCGCCGTCAGCATTGTCGTTCTGGTCCTTGGCCTGGCCCTCTGACCCACGCTTCACGTGCAAGGAGAACGCGTGTCCGACGGACTCGGCGCCCGGATCCGGCTTGTCGCCCGCCCTGTGGATGCCGCTGTGTCGCCGATGAAATTGACCGGATGCTCGCATCGGCTCGCGAGCATCCGGTCGAATCGTTTGTGGTCGCTGAAGTGTCATCGAGGGCGATCCCCGAGGAGTCGACGAATGCGGTGTCGCACGGGGCGGTGCTTATCGCCTCTGCTTCGGGTCCGTGACTCCTCCTCGGAGAACTGACCCGCCCACAATCTCGTCGTGTTCTTCGACACCAGTTCCCGCCACGGGCCGTGTTCATCGGTCTTCCAGTCCGAATCGAGCGATTCGAGCTGCGCGGCAACTGCCTGCTCCGGAGTCCAGCAGTAGTCGCTGCCGTAGAGGATTCGGTCGGTTCCGACGACGTCGATGAGCGCGTCGGCATGCAACGGCATGGGCGTGCCCGCAAGGTCGAACCACAGACGTTCGAGCCCCTCTTCGAGCGGCGGTGCCCCCGCCGGGGCGGGAAACACGGCGGCGAAGAGCCTGAGGCGCTCCACGAGAAGCGGCAATGACGCTCCGCAGTGCGGCACGATCGGTCGAATGCCGGAGTACTTGCTCAGTAGCCCCTTCATCAGCATCGCACTCACCACTCGGGTCGTGTCCGCGAAGAACTCGACCATTGGTGTCGGATACCCCAATGACGTGTGTTCCCAACCGACCGGTGATGTGGGATGCATGAACATCACGCTCCTGCGCCGGTGCAATTCGTTCATGAACTGGTCGAAGGAATCGTCGCTGAGGTACTGCCCGCCAACGTTTGTAGGCACGACGACGCCGGATGCTCCGAGATCGTCAAGTGCGCGGCTCAACTCCTCGTTCGCCTCATCGACGAGCGGGAGCGGGACGGAGGCGAAGAACGCGAAACGGTCTGGCCAACGCCCGACGAGGTCGGCCGCGTAGTCGTTCACTCGCCGACACAAGTCGACCGATGCCGGCCCGTCGCCGAAAAACACCCCGGGGGAAGAGAGCGAGAGAACCGATTGTTCGATGCCGTGCGCGTCCATAACTGCGAGGTGTTTCTGGGGGCTCCAGGCCGGCCACGACGCGATGCCGTCAGGATGCGCATGTCCGGCCGCAATCGCGACATCGACGTACCAGGGCGGTAGGAAGTGGGAGTGAACATCGGTGAAACGGTGATCTTTGCGGTTCATTCGTTCTCCCTCATGGTGCGGTCCACTTGGTGCTCGGTCAGTCGTCGGCGAACTCGTCATTGAGAAACCGACGCAGCACATCTGCGGCCGCGTCCGGAACCTCGAACGGCCAGAAATGGCCAGCGTCGAACAGATGCAACCCACTTCCCGTCGGAAGCAGCGACAAGACGTCCGGGTCCGTGTAGAACTCGTGGGGTTGCCCCGGATCGTCACGACCCTGCAAGAACAATACCGGACACTGCCACGCCTCGATGAGGCGATCGCGTCGCTCGATCCACTCCTGCCGCATCGACGACGAGTGGAAGTAGCGTGGAACTGCCTGGTCTATGCCAGGGTACGAGAACTCCGTGATCGTGCGGACAAGGAGGTCGTCGGCGACGGGCCGCGACGTAAGGGCCGTATACGCAACGATCACCGTCGCGCGTGCGTTGCCGAGGACGAAAGGCGCGTTCACGGAGGTGAACATCTTCTCCTGCGGGTGCAGGCTGGGGTGCAGGTGCCACAGGTGCTGTTGGCCTCTGCCGTAGCGGATGACACGATCCCCGAGCTTTGCGACCATGTGGTCGGCCGGCGGCGTGCCTCTATCGTGCGTGACCAGACTGAACCGGTCGATCCCCATGACGTCGAGGAGCGAGATGAGTTGGTCGGCAACTCCCTCGTGCCGGTAGTCGCCGGTGTGTTTCGGCGATTGACCGTAGCCCTTGAGGTCGATTGCGATGCAGCGATACGTGTCCGAGAGTGCCGCCATTGCGAGGTGCCACTGGAACCAGGAATCAGGAACTCCGTGGAGAAACACCACCACCTCTCCGGTCTCGGGTCCGGATTCGACAACGTGCCAGCGCATCGGCTCGCCGTCTCCCGGAGCATGGATGAACCGATGCGTGAATCGTGCCGACGCGATGTCCTCGATCTGCCCGTCCGTCGCACTGGGCCCGACTGGAGCCTGCGGAATCCGGGCAAGGCGCTTGGCGATCTCTCCCAAAGGCGCCTGTTCTTCGAAGAATTGCTCGGGCGTCTCAAGCATCCGCGGAAGCGTCTCTGGAAGGGACGCCCACATCTTCGCGACGTCGACGAGGTGTTCCGTGACCCGCTCGGGTGGCGTGGTGTATTCGTGCTGCGAGCCGTGTTCAGCGCTCGTTCCGACTGGAGTGTTCATGGTGTGCCTTCCTTGTTGTTGGTAGTCGCCTCGCGGAGACGGTCACGTGGCCGGACTGGTCCTCACGGTCGTGCGGACTCGGACTTCGCGGTGAGGCTCGACTCGGGGCTTCGTGCCGATGGAGGCCTCATCTCCCCAGACGAGGATGAGCTGATCGCCGTCCCGCGCATGCGAGGCATCGATCGTTGCGAGAGAAACGACGTGGCCGTGGTTCATGGTGAACATCGGATCCATGGCCACGCCGACACACTCGTCATCGATGAGGA
>JBQDJW010000140.1:0-6601 GCA_052086425.1 Pseudoclavibacter sp.
GCGAGCCGCAGGTGTTCCTCATGGACGAGCCGCTGTCGAACCTCGACGCCAAGCTCCGCGTCCAGACGCGCACCCAGATCGCGTCGCTCCAGCGCCGCCTCGGTGTCACGACGGTCTACGTCACGCACGACCAGACCGAGGCCATGACGATGGGCGATCGCGTCGTCGTCATGAACCACGGGCACATCGAGCAAATCGGCACGCCGCGCGAGCTCTACGACAATCCACGCACCCTGTTCGTCGCCGGCTTCATCGGTTCGCCCATGATGAACCTCCTCGATGCGCTGGTCGAGGTGCCGGGCGAGAGCGTGGCCGGCGAGGCGTTGGGTGGGGAGGCGTTGGTCGGCGAGGGGCTGGTTGGCGAGGTCGTCGTCGGCGGGCTGCGGCTGCCGAAGCCCGCGGGGCTCGACGTCGACGCCCAGGTCGTCGTCGGCATCCGGCCCGAAGACCTCCGTATCGCGCCAGGGGGTCGGGATGCGCGCGGTCTCGTGCTCGAGGTCACGGCGATCGAGGATTTGGGTTCGGATTCGTACGTGCACGCACGTCTCTCGACGGAGGTCGCTGCGGAGGAGCCGGCGGAGTCGCCGGTGGAGGAGCCGGCGACGTCATCGGCGGAGGCATCGGGCGACTCTGGCGAACAGGCGGAGCCGGTCGAATCGGCGGACGTGGATGGGGCGGAGGACGAGTCGGCGACGCCCGCGACGACGTCGAACGTCATCGTGCGGTTCGACAAGGCGTCTCCCGTTGCGGTCGGCGATCGGATCGTCGTGACGGCCGACGCGAGCGCCGTCCGCTACTTCGATGCCGCGACGGGGCTCGCGATCGGGCGGCTCGCCTCGGGAACCGAAGCGGGAGACAGTGTTGCCGAGCGCGACGGCGTTGTCGAGGGTGACGGCGTTGTCGAGGGTGACAGTGGTGCCGAGAGAGACGTGGCCGTCGAGGGTGGCAGCGCTGTTGAGGCTGCGGCCGACGGCGATATGCCTGACACAGTCGCCGCGGTTGGCTCGGCCGCTGGCGCTGGCGCTGGCGCTGACTCGGCTCGCGGCGCCGAATCTGGTGACGCGGCGGTCGCCGAGGTCGCGAACTGACGCGAGTCGCCCGGTTCAGCGCTCCTCGAGCTGCAGTGCGAGGTCGACCTGGTCGTCAGGCAGGAGAAGGTCGGCGATCTCGCGGCGCTCGTCGTCGGTCGCCTCGTCCTCGAAGAAGTCGGTGAGCAGGGCGCGCACAGCCGCCGTCAGGTCGGCGTAGATGTCCCAGGGCTGCGCCTCCTCGGCGTTCCAACTGAGGAACGTGCCGTCGCCGGCCGAGTAGACCCCGGTCGTGCCGCACGCCCAGACGGGCAGCAGGTCTTCGCGATTCACAGCCTCGACGACCGACCAGGTGGCGTCCCACGGAGCCTCTGCGCGGAAGTCGAGTTCCGGATGCACGGCCTCGCCGGCCTTCGTCGCGATCGTGATGATCGCATCCGGGAGGCCTCGTTCGCGGAGGCGTTCGACGAAGGCACTCGGGATCAGGCGCACGCGATCAGCGTATTGGGAATGCCTCGCGTTGGGCAGGCGCGTGCCGCGCGGATCTCGATCGGCCGCGGCCGCGGCCGCGGCCGCGGCCTCGGCCGCGCGTGGCGCGTGGCGCGTGGTCGCGGGTTCGCTGTGCACGTCGCGGGGCGTGCGGCATGGGGTCGTGCGGGCGTGCGGCGCGAACTCAATTGCACAGGACACTCGGTCGGCGACCCCCATTCGCCATCATCGGCTCTTGAGGCCGACCAATTCGCCGTGCGGTCGTGCGCCCTGGTCGTGGCGCGTCGCCGACCGTGCCGCGGCGAGCCCGAGGCGCTCGAGCCTTGCGGTGAGCGACGGCGCGTCCCACGCGTAGGCGGTCGTGACGGCATGGTCGAACGGCTCGCCGACTTCGTCGGAGCTCCCCGCGAAGTACCCGAGCAGGAGCGTGCCGCCGGGCGCGAGGACGCGGGCGAACTCGGTGAGCGCGTCGTCGAGGGCGCCAGGGTTCAGGTGGATGATCGAGTACCACGCCAAGACGCCGCTGAAGCTCGCGCGATCGAAGGGGAGGTCGGTGAGGTCGCCGAGGCGAACGTCGAGGTCGGGGAATCGGCGCGCGGCCGACTCCACGAACTTGCGGGAGGCGTCGAGCGCGATGATGTCGCGGCGGGGCGGGAGCGCCTGAGCGGTTTGCGCGGTATCAACCGACGAGTCCTTCGGTTCGCCGCGCTCGCGCAGCAGATCTGCCCAGTGCCCGGGGCCGCAACCGGCGTCCAGGATGCGTCCGGTCACCCCGTCCGCCCACGTCGCGATCGTCGCGCGGTCGATGGGGGAGAGCTGCGACACGCTGCCGAGTAGGTCGACGTACTCGTCGGCCCGGTCATCGTAGGCGGCGCCGATCGTGTCGCCGGGGTTGTTCTGCGTGTAGGCGTTGCCGGGGTTGTTCGATTGGTCGTGTCGCACCGCTCTGAGGGTAGTGGCGTCGTGAACGTCGCCCGCGAGCCCGGCGTGCGCCGCGTCCGCAGTTCAGCACGCGTGCCGAGATCGAGGCATCGAACTCTTCATCGATGAAAACCGAGAGGTGTCGACATGCTTGGGGAAAAATGTCGGAGGGTGGGTGTTGTCTTGAGTCATGCAGGAAGTAGGTACGGAACTAGCGGCGGTCGAGCACCGACTCGGCAATCTCGTTGCGCCCGCGTTCGCCGAGGAGGCGGCCCGCGGGGCGCGCGACGGCGATCTCCTGCGCGTGCTCGAGGCGGCCGGGCGGGTGCAGCGGCAAGTCGAGGCGATCATGATCGAGGCGACGGGCGAGGTGAAGGCGCGCTCGAGTCGATTCGCGGGTCGCGAAGGGCTAGCGGCGCGTGCGGGCTGCCGGTCGGTGAACGAGCTCGTACGCCGCTGCACGGGGGTTTCGCGACGCACGGCGTCGGCCCTCGAGCGAACGGCCGATGGGGTACGAGGCGAGACGGGGCTCTCATCAGGTGAGGTGCTGCCAGCCGAGTTCCCGCGCCTGCGCGATGCGCTCGCGAGCGGCAGGCTCGGGCTCGATGGGCTCGACGCGGCAACCGCGCCCATGCGCGACGCCCGCGCTCGGCTCAAAGCCGAAGAGCTCGAAGCAGTCGATGTCGCACTCGCCGAGCGCGTTCGCGACGGCGTCGACGCGTGCGTCGGTGGGGCGGATTGCGGATGTCCAGAGTGTGGTCGTGCCGAACGCGCGGGCGAGCAATTCGACGATGAGCAAGACGACGCACGCTCCGATGGTATCGGCGGGTTTCGCGGCGGTCGCGTCGCTGATGCGGAGGAACTCCGCGACCTGGCTCAGGCACTCGCCGTGATCTTCGATCAAGACGGCGCTGAGCCGCGTGATGACGCGGCAATGCACAAGCGCGGGCTCTCGCTCGGGCGCCCCCGCGACGGGCTCGTGACGCTTCGCGGCAGGCTTACCGTTGATGTCGCAGCGCAGCTCCAGCGAGTCTTCGACGCGCAGCTGAATCCTCGGCTCTCGGGGCCCCAGTTCGTTCCGACCGGTCGTGGGAATGAGGCTTCGCCTGTGAGGGCCGACGTGAAGGTCGGCGGCCAGGCGGCGGGAGGTGGCCACGGAGTTGGCGTGGCCCGTGGCGCCGCCGGTGTCGGCGAAGCAGGCGCGACCAACGAGGCTGGTGACGCAAGCGCTACCCGTGATGCCGGCGATGCCGGCGATGCCGGCGCCGCCCGCGCTCCAAGCGATGCACGCAGCGCCATCGGTGCCGCCGCGCACGGCGATCCGTCGCCGAGCGTTGCTCGGGGGAGCGACGAGGTCACGGTGCGTGTCTTCGACGACCGGTCGCGACCTCAGCAGCAGCATGACGCGTTCGCGACCGCGATCGGCGTCGCTGCACGATCGCGCGAGCTTCCAACGATCGGTGGGGCACCGCCGACCCTGGTGGTCACTGTGCGCGAGCGCGACCTCGCGAAGGGCCGCGGCTGGGCGCACATCGACGGGGGAGACGAGGCCGTGTCGCTTGCGGCCGCCTACCAATCGGGCTGCTCGGGCGAGGTGCAGCGCGTCGTTCTGAACGAATCGGGTCGCGTCGTTTCACTCACGACGACCGACCGCGTCTTCAACGCGCGGCAGCGACGGGCCATCGGCGTGCGCGATGGCGGCTGCGTGATCCCCGGATGCATTGTTCCGGCGGCCTGGTGCGAGATCCACCATGTGACCGAGTGGGCCGCGGGCGGCGCGACGCACACCGACAACGGCGTAGCGCTTTGTTGGTTTCATCACCGCACGATCGGTACCGGGGATGGCTGGGACGTCCGCATGCGCGATGGCGTCCCAGAGGTTCGTGCTCCCCAAGTCTGGGACGCACTCGACCGTCCCTGGACACGTGCCCTCGCGTCGCACCTGCGCCTGCTCGATCACCACGATCCCGGCATTCCGAAGGAGCCCAATCACGTCGCCTGGGAGCAACGAGACCGCTGTCGTCCTGCCGATCGCCGAGCGGGCGGAGTTCGGGGAGGCCGAGACGACCCCAGGAATCGTGAAGGTCACGACGACAGGAGTCGTCGAGCCGGCGGGGACCCGATCGCAACGTGCGACGCTGCGCCGCAGTGGGTCGATGCGCCTCATCCGGAGCCGATCGATGGCGAAGACGGGCACGACCTGCCGTCGGTGCCGGCATCCTCGACCTCGCCGTCGGCGAGGGGTGCCGTCGGCCCGACGTGGCCGGTGCGGCGGCGACGACGACGTCGGCAGGCAGAACGACAGGGACAGGGACTGGAGGAACGGCAGGGAGAAGGCCAGCGGCAGGGACACCGGCAGCGGAAGGGGCACCGGCACCGGCAGCGGCAGCGGCGGCGGCAGCATTGGCGGCAGCGCCATGAATACCGGGATTCGGGCCATCGCGTGCGACCAGTCGATCTCGCACGTTGGCCGAGGCGCCGATTACACCTGGGCGATGCGCGTCAGCCACTCGGCGAAGGCCTCGGTGCCGTGCAACGCGCCGGGCCCCGGGAGCAACGATCCATCGCGCTGAGCGCGGCCGAACGCACCGCCCAAGTTGATCGGGATCACGAGACGGCGCGCGCCACTCGCTCGTGCGTACCCGCGCACCATCTCCACGAGGGATTCCTCGCGCGGTCCACTGAGGTCTGCCGCCCTGCCCGCGGGTGCGGCTTCAGCGACGTCGACGAGGTGGGCGCCGACCTCACGGACCGCGACCGGACGCGTCCGCATTCGCGGGCTGAAATGCAGCGGCCCCCTCGCGCCCATGCGCCACACCTGCGCGGCGAATTCGTGGAACTGCGTCGTGCGGGCGATCGTGAACGGCACGCCGCTCGATTCGGCGGCCCGCTCCTGAGCGAGCTTGCCGCGGTACAGCGGGTACTCGCCCGCGCGATCGCAGTTCACGATCGACAGCACGACCAGACGAGGCGGCGCCGCGCTCGCAAGCGTGCGAATGACCGCCTCGTGGAATGCGACCGGATCGTCTCCCGGTCTCACACCGGACGCGTCGATCACTGCGTCCGCCCCGTCAAGCGCCTCAGCCGCGCCGGCGCCCGTGACGAGATCGACTCCTCGCGAACGCGCCAGCTCGATGACGTCGTGCCCACGTTCGGACGCCTCGAGAGCCGCCTGCGACCCGGCCTGACCGGTGCTTCCTGCGATCGCGATCTTCATGGGCTCAGCCGAGATGCGCAGGAGGTCCCGAGCGGCCGCGCGCGCGAGCCCAGAGCAATGCGGGAATCAGCAGCAGGGCGAGCACCCCGCCGAGGATCGAAAGCCACGAGTAGCTCATCGCCGACATGACGACGCCCGACATCGCGCCGCCCCCGGCACCCGCGAGCGCGATGAGCACGTCGATCGTGCCCTGCGTGCGGGCCCGGTTCGCGGGCACGGTCGCGTCGACGACGAGCGAGGTTCCCGAAATGAGTCCGAAGTTCCAGCCGAGGCCGAGCAAGACCAGCGCCACGACGAGGAGCGTGAGCGAATCTCCGGGCGCGAACGCGGCGACGACTCCGGCAGCAAGCAGCGTCACACCGGATGCGATTGCCATAGAGGTGCGCCCGATCCGGTCGACGAGCCACCCGGTGAGCAGTGACGGCAGGTACATGGCCGCGACGTGCAGCCCGATGACGATGCCGACCTCCACGAGCCCGTGGCCGTGCGCGCGCATATGCACGGGGGTCATCGTCATAATCGCGACCATCGCGATCTGCGTCAGCACCATGACCGTCGCCCCGACATACGCACCCGTTCCGGCGCGGGGTACTTCGCCGTCGCGCCGAACAGGCTCGGCGGCGTCGGCATTCGCCGTCTCGGCATCAGTGGCAGCGTCGAGCTCTCGGGCGAGCAGGAACGGATCCGGGCGCAAGAACACGACGAGCGTCGCGCCCGCGAGCAGGTACGCGACCCCGGCCAAGAGAAAGGGGCCCGCAAGCGGCGGGATTCCCAGCGTCTCGGCGAGTCGGCCAAGCGGTTCGATGAGGTTCGGGCCGGCGACGGCGCCCAGGGTCGTCGACACCATGGCGACGCTGATCGCCGTGGCTCGCCGAGCCGCGGGTGCGAGGTCGCCGCCCGCATACCTCGCCATGAGATTCGTCGCGGTGCCCGCGCCGTAGATGAA
>JBQDJW010000141.1:0-6580 GCA_052086425.1 Pseudoclavibacter sp.
GTACGCCGTCGTCACGATGTGCATCGGCGGAGGCCAGGCGTTGGCGGCGTTGCTCAAACGCTGGTAGGCGAGCACCTTCAACGCGCTCCTTCCCCGAGACGGGGGAGGAGCGCGTTGCTCTTTTCAACGGGTGTCCATTTTCCTCTAGATACGCATCATGATCATCAATAGAGTGGAAGGAGCCGGACCGACCGGTGCGATTCAGTCAAGGGAGACGAATCTGTGAAAGCTGCGCTCATCAATACGATCGCGACGCCGTACGAGTTGGCCGACGTCGAGGTCGGAAGCCCGACCGGTCGTGAGGTGCTCGTCGAGGTGAAGGGCTCCGGCCTGTGCCACAGCGACCTGCATCTCGCCGATAACGACTACGGCATGCCGCTGCCGCTGATGCTGGGCCACGAGATCGCGGGTGTCGTAACGGAAGTCGGCCCCGATGCCACGATGGTTAAGGTCGGCGACCACGTCGTCGCATGCGTTGTCCCGTCGTGCGGGCGCTGCGTGCCGTGCTCTCTCGGCAACCCGACGGCGTGTGAGAACGCCGGGTCGTTCGGGCGCGACGAAGGAGCACCCGCGCGGTACACCCGCGACGGGGAGCCGGTCACGCAGGCGTTCGGCATCGGCGGATTCTCCGAGTATGTGCTCACGCATCGGCGAGCGGGTCCACGCGACCGCGGCGGATCGACTGGCTCAGGTCCGGCACATCCTCCCAGTCGTCGTACTGATCGCCGCCGTTCTCGGTGGTATCTATTCGGGCGTCACGACGGTCACGGAGGCGTCCGCGCTCGGTGCGCTCGGGGCACTCGTCCTCGCGCTGATCTACCGCGGCCTGACGTGGCGCTCGCTCTTCGAGGCGCTCAAGCGCACGGTGTGGGTGACGGCGATGATCATGGCGATCGTCATCGGCGCGAACATTCTGTCGTTCGGCCTCGCGACCACCGGAGCGGCCCGGGCCCTGACCGCGTGGGTCACCGCGTCGGCGCCGTCGGTGGGCGTCTTCCTCCTGCTCGTGTTCGTCCTGCTGTTCGTGCTCGGCATGTTCATGGAGGGGCTGTCCATGATGATGCTCACGATGCCGATCCTGTTCCCGCTGCTTCAGGCCTACGACGTGAACATGGTGTGGTTCGGAGTCGTGCTGGTGGTGCTCATCGAGGTCGGCCTCATCACCCCGCCCGTCGGCATGAATCTCTTCGTATTGCAGGGCGTCACGGGCGAGAAGATCAGCACGATCGCGCGCGGCGCGGTGCCGTACCTCATCATCATGCTGGCGTTCGTCGGGCTGCTCTGGGCGTTCCCCGCGATCGCGATGTGGTTGCCGAACGCGATGGCGTCGTGATCTGACGCGAACGAGGGGCGAACCGAATCAATCGGTCCGCCCCTCGTTCGCGTTCGGTCCTACGAGTTCGTCCAGACGGGCGCGCGCTTCTCCGCGAAGGCGGTGGCGCCTTCCTTGGCGTCGTTCGATTTGCGGATCGGATTCACGATCGGCCACTGGCGCGCGAACTTCTCCTCGAGCGGCCAGTCCGGGCTCTCCTGGATGACCCGCTTCGATGCCTGCAGCGCGAGCGGGGCGTTCTGAGCGATCCGGTCCGCCAGATCGAGCGCAGCGTCGAGCGCGCCGCCCGCGGCAGCGACCGTCGTGAGCAGGCCGTAGCCGTGCGCCTCCTCGGCGGGCAGCATGCGACCGGTCAGCACGAGCTCCATGGCGCGGTGGTACGGGATCCTCTGCGCGAGCCGCAGCAGACCGCCCGCGCCGGCCGTCAGGCCGCGCTTGGTCTCGGGTAGCCCGAAGTTCGCCGTGTCATCGGCGACGATCAGGTCGCACGCGAGCGCGATCTCGAAGCCGCCGCCGAGCGCGTATCCCTCGACGGCCGCGATCAGCGGCTTGCACGGGGGACGCTCGACGAGGCCGGCGAATCCCTTGCCCTCGATGATGGGGATCTCCCCGCGGGCGAACCCCTTGAGGTCCATGCCCGCGCAGAAGAATCCGCCGGCGCCGGTCAGCACGGCGACCGAGAGGTCGTCGCGACGGTCGAGCGCCTCGAGCGCCTCGCCGAGCGCGGTCGCGAGCTCGAGCGAGATCGCGTTGCGCGCCCGGGGGCGGTTCAGCGTCAGAACGAGGACGCGGCCGCGCTCTTCGACCAGGAGAACGGGTTCAGTCTCGTCGGTCATCGCGGGGGCATCCGGATCGCGCCGTCGAGTCGGATCGTCTCGCCGTTCATCATCTGGTTCTCGATCATGTGCGCCGCGAGCTTCGCGTACTCGTGCGGCTGGCCGAGGCGCGAAGGGTTCGGCACCGCCTTGGCGAGCGAGGCGCGCACCTCTTCCGAGAGGCGCGCCAGGATCGGGGTGTCGAACGTGCCGGGGGCGATCGTGGCGACGCGGATCAGCTTCGACGCGAGATCGCGCGCGGCCACGAGGGTCATGCCGACGATGCCCGCCTTCGCCGACGCGTAGGGGATCTGGCCGATCTGGCCCTCCCACGCGGCGACCGATGCCGTGAGGATGCACACGCCGCGCTCGCCGTCGACCGGCTCGTTCTTCGCCATGCGCGCCGCGGTCAGGCGCAGCACATTGAACGTGCCGATGAGGTTGATCCGCACGATCTTCTCGTACGTCTCGAGGGATCCGGGATTGCCGTCGCGATCGACGAGACGGATCGGGCCGCCGATGCCCGCACAGTGCACGAGCGCGCGCAGCGGCGCGACCTTCTCGGCTGCGTCGAGCACGGCCTCGACCTGATCCGTCTCGGTGACATCGGCAGGCACGAAGGTGCCGCCGATCTCCTTGGCGCGCTCTTCGCCCGCCGAGGTCGGCAGATCGAGGATGACGACGTGCGCGCCCTGCTCAGCGAGCTTCTGCGCCGTGGCCCAGCCGAGGCCCGAGGCCCCGCCCGTGACGACGGCGGATGATCCCTTGACGTCCATATTGAGGTCCGTTCTCTTGAGAGTGGCGGCTCAGAGCCGTTCGATGATCGTGGCGTTCGCCATGCCGCCAGCCTCGCAGACCGCCTGGAGGCCGAAGCGGCCGCCGGTGTCCTCGAGCGCGTGCAGCATGGTGGTCAGAAGGCGCGTTCCGGTCGCGCCGAGCGGGTGCCCGAGAGCGATCGCGCCGCCGCGCGGATTGACGACGCTGTGGTCGAACCCGAGCTCCTGCATGAACGCGATCGGCACGGGTGCGAAGGCCTCGTTGACCTCGACGTGCGAGATGTCCGATGGCGTCAGTCCTGCGCGCTCGAGCGCGCGACGAGCTGCGGGGATGGGGCCCGTCAGCATGAGCAGCGGATCCGCACCGACGACGCTCATGGCGTGGATCCGCGCGCGCGGCGTGAGCCCGAGCTTCTCGGCCGTTCCTGCCGACATGATGAGGCTCGCCGACGCGCCGTCGGTGATCTGCGACGAGTTGCCCGCCGTGATGCTCCAGTCGATCTCGGGGAAGCGCTCGGCGAGCTCGTCGGTGCGGAACACCGGGTTCAGCTCAGCGAGGCGCTCGGGCGTCGTGTCCGGGCGCACCGTGCTGTCGACCGTGATCGTCGTCGTACCGTCCGAGACGGGCACGATCTCGCGCGCGAAGTCGGATGCGGCCGCGCGGCGGTGCGACTCGGCGGAGTACGCATCGAGCTGCGCGCGCGAGATGCTGTATCGGGCGGCGACGAGCTCGGCCGACACGCCCTGCGACGTGAGGCCTGGCGCGTAGCGCTCGGCGACCATCCGCCCGTACGGGTCGGCGCCCTGGCGGGCGGATCCCATCGGCACGCGGCTCATCGACTCGACGCCGCCCGCGATGACGATGTCGGCCTGATCCGACATGATGGCCTGCGCCGCGAAGTGCACGGCCTGCTGGCTGGATCCGCACTTGCGATCGATCGTGGTCGCCGGCACGTGCTCGGGAAACCCCGCGCCGAGCCAGGCCATGCGGCCCGGCGTTCCCGACTGCTCGGAGACCTGCGAGACGCAGCCGATCATCACGTCGTCGACGGTGCCCGGATCGAGAGCGCTGCGCGAGACGAGATGCTGCAGGGTCTGTGCGAGCAGGTCGACGGGGTGAATGGACGATAACGGCGCTCCCTGTTTACCTCGTGCGATCGGTGTACGGATCGCATCGACGATCACGGCGTCGCGGGATGACATCACTGGCATAGTAATTGTTTATCATGATTTGCACTGATTTACATCCCACCCTTGTCACGGGGTACGGTGGTCCCATAATCTATGTTCATCAATCGCATGCAAAGGAGCGTGGAAAATGACGACCGTCACGGTTGACGAAGTGCAGGAGATCCGCGAGCTCGCCGCGTCGGTCGCGCGCGACGTATTCGAACCCATTGCCGAGGAGCTGGATGTCAACAGACAGCCGATCAGTGTCGAGCAGCGCAAGCAGCTCGGCGAGCTCGGCTTTCTGGGGATGGCTCACGAGGAGAAGTACGGCGGCGCAGGGGCGCCGTTCTCGCACGCCCTCGCGGTGATCGAGGAGTTCGCGAAGATCTGCCGACCTGCCGCGTTCCAGATCTTCGAGGCGAACACCGGCCCCGCGCAGGTCATCGCGAAGGTGGCGTCGGAGGAGCAGCGTCAGCGCTGGCTGCCCGACATCATCAGCGGCGAGAAGACGATGGCGGTGGGCATCTCCGAGCCCGACGCCGGATCCGCCGCGACGGACATGAAGTCCCGTGCGACCCCCGGTGAGAACGGCGGCGTCGTGCTCAACGGATCCAAGCGGTGGATCTCGAACGGCGGCGAAGCGGATCTCTACCTCGTGTACTGCCGTCTGAGTGATGCGCCGGGCAGCAAGGGCATTGGCGCCGTCGTGATCGAGAAGGGCGATGCCGGGTTCACGTTCGGCGCTCAGGAGCGACTGATGGGCTTCCGCGGCATTCCGTCGGCCGACCTGTACTTCGATGGGGTCATCGTGCCGGCGGAGAACATCGTCGTCCCGGCGGGCGGGTTCGGCAAGCTGTTCCAGATCTTCTCCCTCGAGCGCATGGGCAACACGACCATGAGCCTCGCGATCGGACAGGCGGCGCTCGATAAGTCGCTCGCCTATGCGCAGCAGCGCCAGGCGTTCGGCCGCGACATCATCGAGTTCCAGACGATCCAGACCGCGCTCGCCGACATGGCGCTGCAGGTGGAAGCCGCCCGGCTGCTGCGCGACCGCGCTGCCGCGTCGATCGATGCCGGTGACATCAACGGGCTGCACGTCTCGCTTGCGAAGTGCACGGCCAACGAGATGGCGAAGCGGGTCACGGATCTGGCGATCCAGGTGCACGGCGGGAACGGCTATACAGAGGAGTATGGCCTCGAGCGCCTGCACCGCGACTCGCACGGCTGGGCGATCGCGGGCGGAACGCCGGCGATGCAGCGCACCCGCATCGTGTCGGAGCTCACCGGCCGTCGTTTCAATCAGCGCCCATAAGAGAGGCACGCCGTGGCAGACAACCTGGATCCCCGTTACGACGCGATCCGCGCCGAAGCGCGCGGAATCGCGCAGAGTCTTGCGCCGTATGCGGCCGAGGCCGATGAGCTCGACGTCGTGCATGAGCCGATGCGTGAGGCGGTGCGGGCATCCGGCCTGGGGCGCCTCGTCGTGCCGGCGGCGTATGGCGGCGAGTCGGACGTGCTCGATCCCTTGGCGATCGCGATCGTGCGCGAAGAGTTCGCCGCCGTGTCGGCGCACCTCGATTCGCTTTACGGAATGCAGGGCGTCGGGAGCTACTCGCTGACGATCGGCGGTTCCGACGAGCTGAAGGCCGAATGGCTGCCGAAGGTGCGCACGCTCGATGCGATCGCGGCGATCGCGCTGACGGAGCCCGAGATCGGTTCGGATCTGCGCAGCGTGACCACGACGATTCGCGAAGACGGTGACGAGCTCGTCATCTCGGGCGTGAAGTCGTTCATCACGAACGCGCCGGTGGCATCGTTCTTCAACGTGTTGGCGCGAGAGGGCGACGGGTACTCGATGGCGTTCGTGCCGGCAGGTGCGCCCGGGCTCTCGGTCACGAGCGGCCCCGATCTCATCGCGCCGCACATCATCGGCGAGGTCACCTTTGATGAGGTGCGCGTGCCGCGGGGGAACCGAATCGGCGAATCGGGCACGGCGTTCACGCTCATGTTGCAGACGCTCGCCGTGTTCCGCGTCACGGTCGCGGCCGCCTCGCTGGGGATCGGCCGCGCGGCGCTCGAGGAGGCGGTGAAGCACGCCACCACACGGGAGCAGTTCGGCAAGCCGCTGCTCGCGCTCGGATCCGTGTCGCAGAAGCTGGCGCTCAGCTGGGCCGAGCTCGAGGCCGCACGCTCCCTGACGTACCAGGCCGCGGCGCAGGCGGCGTCGAACCCGCTTGCGCATATCGCCGATACGTCTATGGCGAAGATCGTGTCGACCGAGACCGCCGGCCGTATCGCCGACCGCGCGGTGCAGACGATGGGCCGGTTCGGGCTCGTGCGCGGCAGCGACATCGAACGCCACTACCGCAACTCCCGCCCCGGGCGCATCTACGAGGGGTCGACGGAAGTGCTGCTCGACTCGCTCGCACGTCAGCTCGGCAAGCGCGCGAAGGCCGCCGAAGAAAGCGGAGGATCGTTCCTATGAT
>JBQDJW010000142.1:0-6573 GCA_052086425.1 Pseudoclavibacter sp.
CCGCGAGCGCGCCATCTCGAACCTCGAGCGCGTCGGGCTCGCCGACAAGCGATTCCAGCGCTGCGACACGCTCTCGGGCGGTCAACAGCAGCGCGTCGCCATCGCGCGCACGCTCATGCAGGACGCCGAACTCGTGCTCGCCGACGAGCCCGTCGCGTCGCTCGACCCGAACGCGAGTGTTTCGGTGCTCGAGACCCTCAAGAAGCTGAGCGCCGAAGACGGCTTCACGGTTGTCTGCTCGCTGCACCAGGTCGACCTGGCGCTGCAGGTGAGCGACCGCATCGTGGCGGTGCGCGACGGCAGATTCATCATGGATGCGCCGACCGCCGAGACCTCCGAGGTCGAGATCCGCGCGGTGTACGAGCAGGCGAAGGGCGCGGCGGGCGACGGCGATCCAGCCGACGCTGCGGCGTCGGCGGCGCCAGCGGCGGAACGGGACGAGGAATGACCGCCGTCCATGCGAAGCGCGACGCCGCAGCGGCAGGATCGCCGCCTCGGGAGCCGGTCGGCGGAACCATCGAGACCGGCGCGCTCGGCACATCCGGCGCCCCGGCCGGGCCGGGGTCGCCCTCGAACGGCGACCGGACGCATCCGCCGACGAACGGGAAGCCCGGGAGGCCCGGCGCGCCACTGAAACCCCCGCGTCCGCCGCTTGCGGCAATCAGCATCCTGCTGGCGTTCCTCACGACCGCGCTCTTCGGGCTCTGGTGGATCGACATTCGCCCTGGCGCCCTCGCCGACGGCTTCGGCGACATCGGAAACCTCGTACAGCGCATGCTGCCGCCGACCGCCGAGAGCGTGCCGAATCTGCTGACGCTCGCCCTCGAGACGCTCTGGATCGCGATCGCCGGCACCGGCATCGCGACCCTGGTCTCGGTGCCGCTCGCGGCCGCCGCGGCGAGCACCTACACGGGCCCGCGCGTGATCCGCTGGCTCGCGCACGGCGTCATCGTCGTGACGCGCGCGGTGCCGTCGCTGATCTTCGCGCTCATCTTCGTGCGCGTGTTCGGCCTCGGCCCGCTCGCGGGCGGCCTCGCGATCGCGGTGCACTCGGTCGGCATGATCGGCAAGATGATGGCAGACGTGTTCGAAGAGCAGGAGCGCTCGCCGCGCGACGCGGTCGCGGCCGTCGGCGCGACGAGGCTGCAGAGCTTCGTCGCGACGACCATGAGCCGCGCCCTGCCTGCTGTGACGTCGCTCGTGCTGTACCGCCTCGACATCAACATCCGCGCCTCGGCCGTGCTCGGCATCGTGGGCGCGGGCGGAATCGGCGTCGCGCTGCAGACGGCGATAGGCTCGCTGCAGTACCAGCGGGCGCTCGGCATCATCATCGTGATCATCTCGATGCTGCTCGTGCTCGAGCTCGTCTCGTACGTGGCGCAGAAGACGGTCGCCGAGCACGCCGGCGAGCGAACCGTCTCCGACCTCTATGGCAAACGCCTCGACCCCGCGAGCGCAGGCTGGAACCGCGCGCGACTCGGCCGCGTCGGCGGAGGCGCGGTCGCGGCGGCACTCTTCCTCGTCGCACTGTTCCAGCTCGGCTTCGACCCGTCGCGACTCGCGTCGGCCTGGAGCAATCTGGCGCCGATGCTCGCGGGCTTCGCGCCGCCCACCTTCAACGCCGAGATCGCGATCGGCATCTTCGAGAGCGTCGTCATGGCGTTCACGGCGACGGCGTTCGGCGTGATCTTCGGGCTCGTCGTCGCGGTCTTCTCGACCAATCACCTGATCCGCTTCGAACCGCTGTCGATCGCCCTGCGCGGCGTGATCGTACTGATGCGCGGCGTGCCGGACATCGTCTACGCGCTCATCTTCGTCGCGGCGCTCGGCCTCGGGCCATTCGCCGGTTTCCTCGCGCTGACGATTTCATGCACGGCCCTGGCCTCGAAGTTCTTCACCGATTCACTGCAAACCATCAATCCGGCGCCGATTCGGGCGCTCGAGGCGACCGGCGCGAATCGCCTGCAGGTGTTCGTGGGCGCGGTCTGGCCGCAGTTCGTGCCGAGCTTCATCGCCAACAGCCTCTTCACGTCGGATCTGTCGCTGCGCGAGTCGGCGGTGCTCGGCATCGTCGGCGCCGGCGGCATCGGATTCCTCCTCGACGAATCGATCGGGACGCTGCACTACGACGTCACGGCCGGCATCCTGATCGGCCTCATCATCGTGGTCGTCGCGCTCGAACTTGCGGCCCGCTGGGCGAGAAAGAAGGTGATCTGATGGGCGGCTGCCCGTTCGGATACGACACGACCGACAGCGCGACGCGCGAGGAGCGCGGCTCGGAGTGGGCCCCGGCCCTCGACGAGACGTTCGGCAGCGCGCACGGCGACTACGCCGAGCTGCGCCGCGACAACCCGTTCCCGTGGAGCGACGCGTTCGGCGGGTTCTGGTCGGCGACGACCTACGAGGACGTCTCGGCGATCACGCAGGACGATCGCTTCATCACGTCGGTGCAGAACGTCGTGCCGCACGTGCCGCGGTTGTCGCGCCGGCCGCCCCTGCACTTCGACCCGCCGGAGCACACGACGTTTCGCGCCGCGATCGACCCCGTGCTTCGCCGCGTCGTCGTGAAGGAGCGCGAGGGCGACTTCGAGGCGAGCGCTGCCTCGCTCGTCGACGCGCTGACCGAGCAGGGCGGCGGCGACGGCGTCGCCGACTTCGCGGCGCCGTTCACGATGGACTGCTTCGCGGCGTTCCTCGGCGTCGAGCGCGAGCTCGCGCGGCACGTTCGCGAGATCGGCGTGCGGTACGGGTTCGCGATTCAAGACATGGACGACGCCGTGATCGCCGAGTGCAGCGCCGCCCTGTACGAGATCGCCGAGCGGGTGTACCGCGAGCGGCTCGCGCTGGATCCCGATCCTCGCCGCGACCTCGTCGCGAGCCTGCACGCTGCGGCCCTCGACCCCGACAACACGATTACGGAGAAGACCGCGATCGCCACGATCCGGCAGATGATCGTCGCGGGAATGGGTGCACCGCAGGCCGTGCTCGGCAGCATCGTCGTGCACCTCGCGCAGGACCCCGATCTGCAGGGCCGGCTCCGCGAGCATCCGGACGATATCCCTGCCGCGATCGAGGAGTTCCTGCGCCTGCACGCGCCATACCGGGTTTTCGCACGCACCGCGAGCGAAGACGTGTCGGTGCACGGCAGGCTCGTGCGCGAGGGCGAGGCGATCGCGCTCATCTACCCGTCGGCCAACCGGGACGACGCCGCGTTCGACGACCCCGACGACTTCGTGCTGCGCAGGTCTGGCAACTCGCACCTCGCCTTCGGCCGCGGGGCGCACCGCTGCCCGGCCGCGACGATGGGTCGGCTCGAACTGCTCGTTGCGGTTCGGGCGCTGCTGTCGCGCACCGCTCACTTCGAGCTCGCCGGCGACGTGAGCATGATGAACTGGCTCGAGTACGGGCCGCGCAGCGTGCCGCTTCGGGCGGTGCCGGCCGACGATCGGTGACGGTGCCGCATCCGGTTTCGTGATTCGTGATTCGTGGGCCGTGGGGCGGATGCGCGGGGCCGGGTTGCGGGGTCCGGATGCGATGATCCGGATGCGCCCGCAGCGATGCGGCGGTGGCCATACGACGGCGATACGACGGCGAAGGAGGAAGAGCAGGTGGCGGGTGAGCCGAGCGAGCGCGATGGCGCGAGCAATCGCGCCGAGCGACAGGGCCGGACGCTGCCGCGCTTCCAGAACGGGCCGCGCTCGCAGCAGCTGCTGACCGTCCTCCTCGGCGACTACTGGTACGCGCGCAACGAGGCGGTGCCGTCTGCCGCGCTCGTCGAGCTGCTGTCGGTGTTCGACGTCACGCCGGGAGGCGCCCGCGCGGCGGTGCAGCGACTCTCGCAGCGCGGGTTCTTCGACGCGCGCAAGATCGGGCGGAACACCGCCTACGCGGTGCCGCTCATGTCGCAGGACGCGGCGAACGCCCACATCAGCAGGCTGTTCCTGAGCCATCTCCCCGAGCCGTGGGACGGCACGTGGACCCTCGTCGCCTACTCCCTCCCCGACGCGGCGCGGGGCGCGCGGCGGGGGCTGCGCGAGGGGCTGCGGCAGGCAGGGTTCGGCAATCTCTACGACGCCGTGTGGGTGCGCCCGCGTGATGCCTCGGATGCGGTTGCGCGGTTGGTCGACGCGCTCGGCGATGACGTTGGGCCGGAGCACGTGACCGTGTTCGTCGGCGCGACCGTTCCGGGGGTCGGGCAGGCCGCCGCCGAAAAGGGCGTCGCCGGGCCTGCCGTCCGCGATGCGTTCGAGCTCGACGCGCTCGCCTCCGAGTACCGCTCGTTCATCGAACGGTGGGCACCGTTCGCCGAGCATCCGGGCCGCACCGACGGAGCCCGCGACGCTCTGCGCACCAGAACTTCGATCATGGCCGACTGGCGACGGCTGCGGCACGCCGACCCTCGCCTCCCGCACGCCGTCTACGGCGACGGCTTCCCGCTCGACGACGCTGTCGACGTCGTGACGACCGTCTACGACGCGCTCGGTGACCGCGCCTCGTCGGCGTTCCGCGGCATCCTGAACACTCACGCACCGGAACTCGCCGAGCTCGTGACGTTCCACACGTTCGCGGGGTCGCCCCAGCTCCTCCGGTGAGGCCGGGCCCGGGCCCGGGCCCGCTCACCAGGGCCGCCCACTCAGCACCGTGCCGATCGCGCTGCCCGCGCGCGCAGAACGCACTGCCCGCCCGCCCGCGGAACGCGCAGGTCCCGCAGGTCCCGCAAATCCCGCAAATCCCGCAAATCCCGCAAATCTCGCAAATCTCGCAAATCTCGCAAATCTCGCAAATCTCGCAAATGATTTATGAGTTTGTACGTCTATGAGGCTGCGGAAGCGTACAAACTCGTAAATCATTGCGACCGGACAACCTCAGGGCTCGCTGAGCCCGCCGAAGGGACCGGACGCCCGTCGAACGCGCCGTACCGCGCGCGCCGCCCACGCGGCACCGCGCCGCCTGCGCCGACCAACCGCAAACAGGCTGCGGGCTGGAAATCTGCGCTCCGGGCACCCCGGAGAGCGCAGATTGCCAGCCCTCGCGAGTGAGGCGGTTCGCCTCACTGTCGACCTCAGACACCACCCGACCTCAGACGCCTGCACCTTCCCCAGCACCAGCGTCAGCCCGGGCGTCAGCACCGTCCCCTACCGCGACCGCGCTCGTCGCGGTCAGTCGCTCCGACGCGGCCCACGACGCGAGCAGCCCCAGCGAATCCTCCGTCGGCGACCCCGGCGTCGCCAGGTAGACGGTCATCGAGAGCCCCGGGTCGCCGTCGAGCTCGAGCGTCTGGTAGTTCAGCGTCAACGAACCGACGGCCGGGTGTCGGAACTCCTTCTCCCCCGCGTAATGCTTGCGCACATCGTGCCTCGCCCACAGCTCGCGGAACGCCTCGCTGCACGTCGACAGCTCGCCGACGAGGGCGTGCAGTCGCCGATCGTGCGGGTTGCGGCCGGCTTCGCGACGGAGAATCGTGACGTTGGTCCACGCGGCACGGTCCCAGTCTGGGTAGAAGTCGGCCGACGTGTCATCGAGGAAGATGTGTCGCGAGAAGTTCGCGGGCCGGTCGTTTCCGCGCAGCATCGGCGAGTACATCGCGGCGCCGAGCGCGTTCGCGGCGAGCAGGTCCATGCGGTTGTTCTGGATGAACGCAGGCGCCGTCGTGATCGCGTCGAGCAGGTACTGCAACTCCGGCCGCACGGGCGTGTCGCCCTTCGTGCGCGGCGCCGCGACGCCGACCGGGTTGGCCGTGCGCGCGAGATCGAACAGGTGGTCGTGCTCCGCACGGTCGAACATGAGCGCCCGCGCAATCGCCTCGAGCACGCTGTCCGACACTCCCTTGAGGTTGCCCCGCTCGAGCCGCGTGTAATAGTCGACGCTCACGCCTGCGAGCCGCGCGACCTCCTCGCGCCGCAGACCCGTGACGCGCCGGCGCTCGCCGTACGTCTCGACGCCCGCCCGCTCGGGCGTGACGCGATCGCGCCGGCTCATCAAGAACTCGCGCACCTGCGTTCGGTGGTCGTGGGCGTTCATGGCGTTTACCGTATGCCTCCGACCGCGCAGGTGGGAGGGTCCACCGCAACCCGTCGGGCGCCGAAGGCGCCGACCCGCCAACCGGCCGACCGGCCGACGCGCCCCCGCAGTGAGATGCGGGCGCGTGCAATCGTGCGGATGCGCCACAACGGTGTTCGATGGACGCATGGCACGCATCTTCATCACGGGATCCACCGACGGCCTCGGGCGCCTCTCTGCCGAGGCTTTGCTCGACGCCGGGCACGAGGTCATGACGCACGCACGTTCCGAGGAGCGCGCATCAGCCGTCGACGACCTCGCGGATCGCGGCGCGGGCGTCGTGATCGGCGACCTTGCCGATCGGTCCGAGGTGCTGCGACTCGCCCGCGACGCGACGCGGGTCGGTCCGTTCGACGCCATCATCCACAACGCGGGCGTGTTCTCCGGCCCGGGGCTGCTGCCGGTCAACGTCGTCGCGCCCTACCTGCTTACAGCGCTCCTCCCCCGGCCCACCAGGCTCGTGTTCCTCTCGAGCGGCATGCACCTCGACGGCGACGCCTCGCCCGAGCACGT
>JBQDJW010000143.1:0-6547 GCA_052086425.1 Pseudoclavibacter sp.
GCGTTCGCCCGACGGTGAGGCCGCGCACGCCCGGGAGCGCGAGCGCGCCCTCCCAGGCCGCGAACGTCTCGTCGGGGTCGGCGCCCGAGTCGCCGCCGAGCAGGAGCGTCGGCAGCGTGGTCGACGCCATGACGCGCTCCATGTCGTCGACGACCGGCAGCTTCATCCAGGTATAGGCGCTGTCGGCGCCGAGACCCTGGGCGATCGCGACCGAGAGGATCACCGCGTCGGTCGAGAGGTCGTTCACGATACGGCCGTCGCGCCACTCGCTCATGAACGGCTCGAGCATGATCGGCAGCCGCGCGGCGGCCGCCTCGTTCACGGCCTTCGCCGTCGCCTCCAGCGTCGGCGCCGTTCCGGCGTCATCGAGATTGACGCGGATGAGCGTCTTCGCGAAGTCGATCCCCCTCGCCGCCATCGTGGCGACGTCGTAGCCCGTGTAGCGGTCGTCCATCTCGAAGCTCGCGCCTCGCAGGCCGCCGCGGTTCATCGAGCCGACGATGATCTTGTCGTCGAGCAGGCCGAGCGCGGCGAGGTCGTCGACGATGTCGGGCGTTCCGAGCACGCCGTCGACGTCCGGATGCGCCAGGGCGACGGCGAGGCGGTCGAGCAGGTCGTAGCGGTCGGCCATCGCGGCGGGATCGTCGCGCACGGCGAGCGCACCGCGCGCCGGGTGATCGGCCGCGACGATGAACAGCCGCCCGTCGCCGCGGAGCACGTCCCGGCGCCGGCGCGACGTGAGCGCGCCACCGATCTCGTCCGGGCGAAACGCGCGCAGGTCGCGCAGCCTGGCGAAGGCCTCGTCGTCGAGATATCTGACGGTCATGATGGCTGCCCTTCCGTCGCGGCCGCGCCCGCGAGCGCAGTCGCGACTTCGTCGTGAGTCGGCATGGCCGTCGAGCACTCGCGGCGCGATGCGACGATCGCACCGGCGACGTTGGCGAAGCGGAGGAGTTCTTCGAGCCCCCAGCCCTCGAGCAGGCCGTGGCAGAGCGCGCCGCCGAACGCGTCGCCTGCACCGAGGCCGTTGATCACCTCGACGGGGTGCACCGGCACCTCGACGGTCTCGTCCGCCGTCTTCGCGAGCACTCCGCGCGGGCCCTGCTTGACGATCGCCAGTTCGACGCCTCGCTCGAGCAGCGCGTCCGCCGCGCGCTGAGGCTCGGTCTCGCCCACCGCGACCTGGCACTCCTCGCGGTTGCCGACGGCGACCGTGACCTGGCCGAGCACCGGCTCGAGCTGCGCCGTTGCGTCGGCCGGGTCGGGCCAGAACATGGGTCGGTAGTCGAGGTCGAGGATCGTGTGTCGAGCGCCGGCGCGGGCGGCGAGGGCGGCCTGATGGGCCGCGCGGCTCGGTTCTTCGCTCAGCCCGGTCGTCGTGAACCAGAAGATGCGCGCGTCGCGCACGGCGTCGACGTCGATATCACCCTCGTCCACGTTGAGGTCGGGCGCCTTCGGCTGCCGATAGAAGTAGAGCGGGAAGTCATCCGGTGGGAAGATCTCGCAGAACGCCACCGGCGTCGGGAACTGCGGGTCGATGCCGACGAAGCGGTTGTCGACCCCGAGCCGGTCGAGTTCGCCGAGCAGGTAGCGGCCGAACGGGTCGTCGCCGACGCGCGAGACGAGGCCCGTCGAGTGGCCGTAGCGGGCACCCGCGACCGACACGTTGGCGGCGGTGCCGCCGAGGTACTTGCCGAAGGTCTCGACTCGCTCGAGCCCGACGCCGTCTTGCAGGGGATAGATGTCGACGCCAAGGCGCCCGATGGCGAGCACGTCGATGGAAGTGCGATCGTTCGTCATACGTCTCTGTATCTCTCTGGCACCGCGGCGATGCCGCGGCATCCGAAGACCGGCATTTGTCATGACAATATCACAAGATGACCGCGACGCAATGCCCTCGCTGCCTGAAACTCACTCGACGCCGAGCGAACATTTCGGGGCGTGTGTAAGGTTGTCCCAACATTCTGGGCGCGACCTGCCCGTGGGCGATGGAGATCACAATGGCGGCATCCGAGACGATCTGGCCGGATCACCTGTTCGACGACCTCGATCGCAACGGCCCGCTGCCCCTCTACTTCCAGGTGTCGAGCCGGCTCGAGCAGGCGATCCGCACGGGTGACCTGCCCGCGGGCGCCCGGCTCGAAAACGAGATCGCGATCGGCGAACGACTCGGTCTGTCGCGACCGACCATCCGCCGGGCGATCCAAGAACTGGTCGACAAGGGGCTGCTCGTCCGCCGCCGAGGTATCGGAACGCAGGTCGTGCACGGCCAGGTAAGCCGGCCAGTCGAGCTGACGAGCCTCTACGAAGACCTCGAGAGTTCGAACCTCCACCCGAGCACCGAGGTGCTCGATGTCGCCACGCTCCCCGCGACCGACGCGATCGCCGCGAATCTCGGCGTGAAGCCCGGCGACGACGTGCTGTACCTGCGACGCAAGCGCTCGACGGACGGCGTGCCCGTCGCCGTGCTCGAGAACTACCTGCCGGTCGGCGTCGGCGAGCTCACCGTCGAGCAGCTCGAGGAGCGCGGCCTGTACAAGATCCTGCGGGCGCGCGGCGTGAACGTCCGCGTCGCGAAGCAACGCATCGGGGCCCGACGCGCGCTCGACGACGAGGCAGCGCTGCTCGACATCGAGCGCGGCGGCGCCGTCCTCACCATGGAGCGCGTCGCATTCGACGCGTCAGGCAGCGCGGTCGAGTTCGGCCGTCACTGCTACCGGCCGGACATGTACAGCTTCGAAACCACGCTCGTCGCGAAGTAGCCCGGACCGGGTCCCTTCGACAACCTCAGGCAGCCGTTCTGCCGGCCCCTGAGCCCGTCGAAGGGTAGAACTCAGGCAGCCGCCCGCATCACCCCGCGCAGTAGACCTGCAGGTCGAGCGACCCCGGAGCATCCGGGGTCGTCAGGTTCAGCGAATACTCGTCGCCGCGGACCGATCCGACCGCGTCGCCGTACTGGTCGATGGGCTCCCAGGTCGCGTCGAACGCCTCGCCGTCGCCGTACGCACCGCTGATGCCGAAGCTCGTCACGTTCATGGTGCCATCGGCGGCGATCGAGCCGACCGACAGCTCGACGGTGATCTCGGCAAGGGTGCGCCCGTTCGCCACCGGCAGGCCGAAGGCCCGCCACTCCATAGCCGAGACGCCGATGGGCTGCTGCATCGAGCATCCGCCCGACCAGGTGCCCGTGATCTCGCTGCCGCCGATCGCGGCGTACCGCACCTCGGCGTTCGTCGCGGGGACGGTCTCGCCCGGCGTCTCGGCCGGCGCCGTATCCTCGGGGGCGACGGTTTCCCCGCCGGGTCCTGGCGGCGGAGTGCCTGCGCCCGGTTCGGTCGTCGGCGCTCCCGCGTAGGTCATCTCCGGCATGGTCGGTTCGGGCGCGCCCCCGCTCGCGCAGCCGGCGAGCGCGACGACGGCGCCGAGCGCGACGATCAGCGACGTGAGGCGAAGGGGCGATGGCACGCGCGCATTCTGCCGCATCGTCGCGAACGGCACGTTTCGGGCGCCCATCGCAGGCCCATGGACGCCGGGCACGGTGCGGCGCCCTCGCCCGAGAACGGCGAAACGCGGGCACTCGATCTCTCGAGCGCCCGCGTTCCGCGTGCGTGCCGTGCCGGTTCGCCGTGCGACGCCGGCGCAGTCCGACCGTGCTAGATCGTGGTGTCGCAGGTGAAGTTCGCCGTGAACTCCTGCAGCTCGGAGGTCGGGTTCTCGATCGACGCGGCGGTGCCGGTTCCCGAGAAGGTGTACCCGTCGCCCGACTCCTCGGCCGTGACCGTCGTGCCGTCGAGCTCGGCGGCGACCGTGAGGGTCGTCCCCTCGGCCATCGGGTCGGCGCCAGAGGTCACGTACGAGAACGTGCCCGACGCGTACGTGACGGCGTGCGTGGTGCCCTCGCCGTCGGTCGCGAGGCCCGAGAGGGTGAGGTCGTCGCCCGTGCCCGTGCAGGTGATGTCGTAGTCGACGCCCGTGATCGACTCGGCGCCGAACGCGATGCCCTCGCCGTCGAGCGAGGGCGCCCCGCCCGAGCCCTCGTCCTCGGCGGCGGTCTCCTCCGCCGCCGACTCCTCGGCGCCGTCGGAACTCGAGAGCCCGGCGTTGTCGGGCTGGTCGGCGGCGTCGTCCCCGCCGCCAGAGCATCCGACGAGGCCGAGCAGCGCGATGGCCGCGATCGAGGCGGCGGCCGAAAGACGCGAAGTACGCGTGTGAAGCATGGTTACTCCCCCTGAAGTATTCGAATGAGCCGAGCCTAGCGGGCACGTGACGCCGCACATGACGCGGGGGCCGCCAATGCGGCGGCAGGCTGACACCAGATCAGCCGGATGCTGCAGACCGGCGCGCGCGACCGCTTCGCGGTGTCGGGGTTCGCCTACGCCGACTTCTCGGTGCGCATCTCACGGTGCGGCAGGATCGTCGGCGCCGCGTTCTGCATGACGGCGTCGCGTGTGATGCGCACGCGGCCGGCGTCGTCGTCGCTCGGCACATCGAACATCGCCGGCGCGAGCACCTCTTCGAGGATCGCCCGCAGACCGCGCGCGCCGGTGTCGCGCTGCACGGCGAGGTCGGCGATCTCGACGAGCGCGTCGCGGTCGAACTCGAGCTCGACGCCGTCGATCTCGAAGAGCTTCTGATATTGCTTCACGAGCGCGTTGCGGGGCGTCGTGAGGATCTCGATGAGGGCCTCGCGATCGAGCGGCGAGACCGTCGTGATGACGGGGAGACGGCCGATGAACTCGGGGATGAGCCCGAACTTGTGCAGGTCTTCCGGCATGACCTCGCTGAAGATGTCGCGCGTCTCGTCCTTCGAGTGGATCGGGGCGCCGAAGCCGATGCCCTTCTTGCCCGCTCGCTGCGAGATGATGTCTTCGAGACCGGCGAACGCGCCCGCGACGATGAAGAGCACGTTGGTCGTGTCGAGCTGGATGAACTCCTGCTGGGGATGCTTGCGGCCGCCCTGCGGAGGTACCGAGGCGACGGTGCCCTCGATGATCTTCAGCAGCGCCTGCTGCACGCCCTCGCCCGAGACGTCGCGCGTGATCGAGGGGTTCTCGGCCTTTCGCGCAATCTTGTCGACCTCGTCGATGTAGATGATGCCCGTCTCGGCCCGCTTGACGTCGTAGTCGGCGGCCTGCAGCAGCTTGAGCAGAATGTTCTCGACATCTTCGCCGACGTAGCCGGCCTCCGTGAGTGCGGTCGCGTCGGCGACCGCGAACGGCACGTTCAGGCGCTTGGCGAGCGACTGCGCGAGGTAGGTCTTGCCGCAGCCGGTCGGGCCGATGAGCATGATGTTGCTCTTGGCGATCTCGACCTCGTCGGCGCGCTCCTCGGCAGGCGTGATCTGCCCCATCGCGCGGATGCGCTTGTAGTGGTTGTAGACCGCGACGGAGAGCGCGCGCTTGGCGTCCTCCTGCCCGATCACGAATTCTTCGAGGTACGCAAAGATCTCGCGCGGCTTCGGCAGCACGAAGTCCGAGACGACGTCGTCAGACGCGTCGGCCATGCGCTCTTCGATGATCTCGTTGCAGAGCTCGACGCACTCGTCGCAGATATAGACGCCGGGACCGGCGATCAGCTGCTTGACCTGCTTCTGACTCTTTCCGCAGAACGAGCACTTGAGCAGATCGCCGCTCTCGCCAATGCGTGCCATGCGTTCCTCCCAGATCGTCGGTGCACCAGCCTAACCCGGACGGCCGACGTTTCCAGTGCAGGGCGCGACGCATGGCGTCGCGTTCGCCGTTCGCGGGCGGCGGACGGCGGTCGGCCCGCGGGATCAGCGCAGCCCGGCGTCGCGGGCGAGCAGGGCCGCCTGCGTGCGCGATTCGACGCCGAGCTTCGCCAGGATGCTCGACACGTGCGTCTTCGTCGTGCCGAGCGAGATGCCGAGCCGTGTCGCGATGTGCGAGTTGGATGCGCCCCTGCCGATTTCGATCAGCAGCTCGGTTTCGCGATCGGTCAAGCCTGCATCGGCGACGCGCCTCGACGGGGTCGACGGGGGTTCGGTCGACGCCGGAACGTGCGCGGTCGCGCTCTCGCGGCCGCCGGTCGGGGACGGTCCGGCCGCGGCGCCGGTGGCCGCCGGCCGCACCGCGTCGTGATCGGCGACCGCGGCGAGCACCCGGCGCGCGACCCCGGGGGCGATCGTGCCTTCCCCCGACGCGACACGGCGCACGGCGTCGAGCAGGTCCGGCGCCTCGACCGTCTTCAGCAGGAAGCCCGCGGCGCCCGCGCGGATCGCCCCGAAGACCGCGTCGTCGCCGTCATAGCTCGTGAGCACGAGCACCGCGACGCCGTCGGCCGCAAGCTCGCGCGTCGCTTCGATGCCGTCCGTTCCGGGCATCCGCACGTCCATCAACACGACGTCTGGCCGCAGCGCTCGCGCGTTGCGAACGGCGACGGCGCCGTCGGCCGCTTCGCCGACCACCTCGATGTCGTCGGCGTGCTCGAGGATCATGCGCAGCCCCGACCGACTTGCGGCGTGATCGTCGGCGATGAGCACCGTCGTCATGCCGTCACCACCGTCGAGGTCTCGGTCGAAACCGAGTTC
>JBQDJW010000144.1:0-6544 GCA_052086425.1 Pseudoclavibacter sp.
CGACGCGTCGTCGCACGCCGAACCCGTCGAGGCGCCCGACATGCGCATGGTGATCGTCACCGTGAGCCGGGCCATGAAGCAGGTCTCCAGCCGCGAGGCCATGCGCCGCACCGCGCTCACCTCACCGTTCCACGCGGCCTGGGTCGCCGACACCGGCCGCGCCCTCGAGTCGATGCTCGCCGCGTGCCGCGACGGTGATTTCACCCGCATCGGCCGCATCACCGAGTCGAACGCACTGCGCATGCACGCCGTGATCCAGGCCGCCGACCCGCCGATCCGCTACCTGACCCCCGAGAGCATCGCCGTCTTCGACGCCGTGCAGCGCCTTCGCGCGGACGGCCTCGAGGCCTATGCGACTGCCGACGCCGGCCCGAACGTCGTCGCCCTCACGACGCCGGCGCACGCCGACGAGGTCGCGGCCCGCCTTGCGCCGCTCGGCGACACGACGATCGCGGGGCCTGGGCCCGGCGCGGCGCTCGTCGCCGGGGGCGGCTTGTGATCGAGACGTCGGCCCCAGGCAAACTCTTCGTCGCCGGCGAATACGCGGTCGTCGAACCCGGCAGGCCGTCGGTGCTCGTCGCGGTCGATCGCTTCCTGACGGTCCGCCTCTCGCCGAGCGAGCGCGAAGGACGCGTCCACTCAGCCGAGTACGGCCGATCCCCGCGCGTCTGGTCGCGCGAGGACGACGGCGAGCGCATCGTGATCGAGCACGAGCCCGCCGACTACGTCATGTCCGCGATCGCGACGATCGATGCCCTGCGCGCCGCGCGCGGGCTGCCGCCGCACGTCTTCGACCTGCACATCTCGAGCGAGCTCGACGATGCCGACGGCCGAAAGTTCGGTCTCGGATCCTCTGCGGCCGTGACCGTCGCCGTCGTCGCAGCGCTCGACGAGCTCTACGACCTTTCGCTTCCGCGCACCGATCGCTTCAAGGTCGCGCTCCTCGCGACCATCGCGATCTCGCCGAACGCCTCTGGCGGCGACCTCGCGTCGAGCACGTTCGGCGGCTGGGTTCGCTACGCCGCACCCGATCGGGCGCGGCTCGCGGCGTCGGTCGCCGACCGGGGCGTCGCGGCGACGCTTGGCGACGACGACGCCTGGGCCGGCCTGTCCATCGGACACGTCGTCCCACCGCCGGGGCTGCAACTGCATGTCGGCTGGACCGGCGCGCCCGCGTCGACCGAGCGTCTCGTTCGGGGCGTGCGCGGCGTGCCCGGCACGCACGAGCCGCGCCGGCGCAGCGCGGCCGAGTACGCGGCGTTCCTCGACGACAGCGCGGCCTGCGTCGCCGACCTCATCGCGAGCTTCGCACGGGGCGATGCGGCGGGCGCGCTCGCGGCGATCCGGCGCAATCGGTCACTCCTGCAGCGGCTCGGCGAGGCGACCGGCACCGAGATCGAGACGCCGGCGCTTCGCGCTCTCTGTGAGAGCGCCGAGGCGATCGGGGCCGCGGGCAAGCCCTCGGGGGCGGGCGGCGGCGACTGCGGCATCGTGCTTGCGACCGGTGACCACGACACCGACGCGATGCTGCGCGTGTGGCGCGAGCAGGGCATCCGGCACCTCGACCTGAGCGTGCACGCGGCAGAGCCGGACGCCGCAGGGCGCGTCGAGGCAGGGCTCACCGCCGCCGACCTCGGCGGGACATTCGGGGGAGACGATGGACGCTGACGCCGCCGCGCGGGCCGCCCGCCGCAAGGATGACCACATCGCGCTTGCCGCCGCGCAGTCGCCGGCCGCCCGAAACGACTTCGACGACGTCGAGCTGCTGCACCACGCGCTCGACGGAATCGACGTCGATCGTGTCGACCTCGCCGTCGAGATCGACGGCTGGTCGTGGCCCGCGCCCATCTACATCAACGGCATGACGGGCGGTTCGGCCGCATCGGAACGCGTCAATCGGGCCCTCGCGGTCGCGGCGCGCGAGGCGGGAGTTCCCATCGCATCCGGTTCGCTCGGCGTCGCCGTCGACGCGAGCCGAGCTGCGGGCGGACGCGACGCAGACGCCGACCCGGCGATCACCGCGAGCTACCGCGTGCTGCGCGACGAGAATCCCGACGGCATCGTGATCGCCAACCTCGGGGCCGGCCGCGGTGTCGACGACGCGCTCCGCTCGGTCGAGCTGCTCGAGGCCGACGCCCTGCAGGTGCACCTCAACCCGGTTCAGGAGACGGTCATGCCAGAGGGGTCGCGCGAGTTCTCGAGCTGGCCCGCCCTCCTCGAGGAGATCGTCGACGCGTCGCCGGTACCCGTCATCGTGAAAGAGGTCGGGTTCGGGCTGAGCCGCCGCACGCTGCTGCGGCTGCGCGACCTCGGCGTGCGCATCGCCGACGTCGCGGGGAACGGCGGCACCGACTTCGCGCGCATCGAGAACGATCGTCGCGAGGCCGGTGACTTCGATTACCTCGCGGGCTTCGGCCAGTCGGCCGTCGAATGCCTGCTGGATGCGCGGGGCACGGTCCCGTCCATCCTCGCGTCCGGCGGCGTGCGGACACCGCTCGATGCGATTCGGGCGCTCGTGCTCGGCGCCGGCGCCGTCGGAGTCGCCGGCGTCTTCCTGCGCGCGGCGCTCGAGGGTGAAGATCGGGCCGTCGAGGTCGTCACGGCCTGGCGCGATCACCTGCGACAGCTGCACGCGATGCTCGGTGCGGCGACACCGGCCGACCTCGCCGGCCGCGACGTGCTGCTGCGCGGGCGCGTCCGCGAATTCTGTGAGCTGCGGGGCATCGACCCCGGTATGGAGGGCACATCATGACGGACGATCAGGCCGCGGTCACACCGATCCCCACGAGCTGGGTCGGTCCGATCCGCGTGTCGGGCAACGCCGTGACCGACGAGATCAAGGTGCCGCTCGCGACGTACGAGTCGCCCCTGTGGCCGTCGGTCGGCCGGGGAGCGCGCGTCTCGCGCCTCGTCGATGGCGGCATCAACGTCACGGTGGTCGACGAGCGTATGACGCGCTCGGTCATCCTCACCGCGACCGGCGCCGCCGAGGCGTTCGCCGCGTCGGAGCGCATCCGCGCCCGCGAGGCCGAACTCGCCGCCGCAGTCTCGGCGCAGAGCAATTACGCGCGGCTGCTCGAAGTTCACCCCGAGATCGTCGGCAATCTGCTGTTCCTGCGCTTCGCGTTCGCGACGGGAGACGCCTCTGGCCACAACATGGTCACGAGCGCGTCCGACGCGCTCATCGCGCTGATCCTGTCGTGGGAGCCGTCGCTCGAGTACGGGTCGATCTCGGGCAACTTCTGCTCCGACAAGAAGGCGACCGCGGTGAACGGCATCCTCGGGCGCGGCCGCAGCGCGATCGCCGACATCGTCATCCCACGCGAGGTCGTCGACCAGCAACTGCGCACGACCGCGGCGCGGGTCGCCGACCTCGTCGTCCGCAAGAACCTGGTCGGCTCAACGATCGCCGGCGCCATCCGTTCGGCGAACGCGCACTACGCGAACATGCTGCTCGCCTTCTACCTCGCGACGGGTCAGGATGCGGCCAACATCGTCGAGGGCTCGCAGGGCATCACGTACGCGGAAGATCGCGACGGCGACCTCTATTTCTCGTGCCAGCTGCCGCACCTCATCGTCGGCACGGTCGGCAACGGCAAGCACCTCACGGGCGTCGAGGCGGCGCTCGAGCGGCTCGGATGCCGCGAGACTCGTGAGCCGGGAGCGAACGCGCGCCGCCTCGCCGGGCTCATCGCGGCTACTGTGCTCTGCGGCGAGCTCTCCCTCCTCGCCGCGCAGACCAACCCTGGTGAGCTCATGCGCGCACACGTGCAGCTTGAGCGCGGCGGCAGCGCCGACCGCCAGCAGGCTTCGAAGGAACAGGCATGACCACGATCGGCATTCACGACATCCATCTCGCCACCGCGCACCACGTGTTGAACCTCGGCGATCTCGCCGAGCGCGGCGGCATCGACCCCAACAAGTACTTCATCGGGCTCGGACAGGACGAGATGAGTGTGCCTGCGCCCGACGAAGACATCGTCACGATGGGTGCGGAGGCGGCGGCGCCGATCCTCGAGCGGAACGGAACCGACGGCATCCGCACGCTGCTCGTCGCGACCGAGTCGGGCATCGACCAGTCGAAGTCGGCCGGGGTGTTCGTGCACCGGCTGCTCGGCCTGTCTCCCAACGTGCGAGTCGTCGAACTCAAACAGGCCTGTTACAGCGCGACCGCGGCGCTGCAGATGGCGATCGGCATGATCGCCCGCGACCCGGCGGAGCGCGTACTCGTGATCGCGACCGACGTCGCCAGGTACGAACTCGACTCGTCGGGCGAGCCGACGCAGGGTGCTGGCGCGGTCGCGTTCCTCGTCGCGACCGACCCCGCGCTCGTCGCGATCGAGCCGGTGTCGGGCGTGAGCACGACTGACGTCGCCGACTTCTGGCGTCCGAACGACTCGACGACCGCGGTCGTCGACGGCGCGCTCTCGGTCACCGCCTACCTCGACGCGCTCGAGCAGGCGTGGAACGACTACGCGTCACGCGGGGGAGTGCCGGTCACCGAGATCGACCGATTCCTCTACCACCAGCCGTTCACGAAGATGGCCAAGAAGGGCCACCGACATTTCGCGGCATTCACGGGCGTCGAGCTCGACGAGTCGCTGCTCGAGCCCAGCTTCGCCTACAACCGCCGCATCGGAAATACGTACACGGCCTCGATCTACGGTGCGCTCGCCGCCCTGCTCGACCTCGACGAGGGACCGGATGCCGCCGTCGGCCTCGAGGGAGCCCGCCTCGGGTTCTTCAGCTACGGATCGGGCGCCGTCAGCGAGTTCTTCACGGGCGTCGTGCAGCCCGGCTACCGGGCCGTCCTCGATCCCGCGCGCGCCGCATCCGCGATGGATGCTCGGACCCGCATCGACGTCGACGCATACCGGGCCCTGCACGCCGAGATCGGCAGCGACCGCGGCGACTTCGTCACCCCGCGCGAGACGACGGGCCCATTCCGGTTCGCCGGCGTGAGCGGCCGGGCCCGTCAGTACGAGCGCACCGCGTAGAACGGCGCGCTCCGATTGGTCAGACGCCCGACAAACCTGGCGAGATGAGACCGCGCTCGTAGGCGGCGATGACGAGCTGTGCGCGATCTCGCGCGTGCAGTTTCGCGAGGAGATTGCCCATGTGCGTCTTGACGGTCTTGATCGAGATCGTGAGCGTTGCCGCGATGTCATCGTTCGACTGACCGCGTGCGACCAAAACGAGCACCTGCGTCTCGCGATCCGTCAAGACGTCCAGTCGTCGCGAGACGGCGGCGGGCCGGGCGACGTAGTGCTCGACGAGCCTCGTGAGGATCGTGGGAGCGAACAGGGATTCGCCGGCGTGCGTGCGCCGAATCGCGTCGAGGAGCTGTTCGGGGTGGGCGTCTTTGAGTAGGAATCCACTCGCACCGGCCTGGAGCGCGCCGTACACGTACTCGTCGAGCTCGAACATGCTGAGCATCAGCACTCGGCAGCCGGCGAGGGCGGCGTCGGCGGTGATCGCACGCGTCGCCTGGATGCCGTCGCCGCCGGGCATGCGGATGTCCATCAAGATGACGTCAGGGGATTCCTGGCGGGCGAGATGCTCGGCGTCGGCGCCGGTTCCCGCCTCGCCGACGACGTCGACGTCGGGCGCCGCGTCGACGAGGGTCGCGAGGCTCCGGCGCAGGAGGGCTTGATCGTCGGCGATCACGACTCGAATCGCCGCCGCGTCCGAGGCCCCAGTCACGCGTGTTCCGGGTCTGGAATGCGAACGACGACCTGGAAGCCGGGGTCACACGGTTCTGCGCGAAGCGAGCCATGCAGCACCGACACGCGCTCGCGCAGCCCGTCGAGGCCGTGACCGGCGCCGGGTTGCGGCCGCCAGTGTCCACGCGGGCCGGCATCCCGCGCATCCACCACGATCTCTTCGCCCTCCCTGACGATTCCGACGCGGGCCTCGGTCGGGCCCGCGTGCCGAACGGTATTGTTCAGCGATTCGCGGACGACGGCGCAGACGGTGAGTTGCACGCCGGGCGACACGTCGCCGAGGTCTGCGACGTCGAGCGTCGCTGTCAGGCCGGCCGCGTTCGCGGCCTGGACGATCTCGGCCAGGTCCTGCAGTGTCGCAGCCGGCTTCAGCGGTGCGGCGCCTGGCGTGCGCAGCAGATCGAGCATCCGACGCAGTTCGGTCGTCGTCTCGCGGCTGGCGCGCTCGATGTCGGCGAGCGCGGAGACCAGTGCACCGCCGCCGTCGTGTTCGGGGACGTGCTGGGCCACCGCCGCGCGCACGGTGATGAGCCCGAGCCCGTGTGAGACGACGTCGTGCAGTTCGCCCGCGATGCGTAAGCGCTCTGCCTGCGTCGCCCGCTCCGCTGCCCACGCGGCCAGCTCGACCTCATACGCCCGACGCTGCGACCGCGTGCGCACGAGCGCCCAGATGACGACGGCGACCGCGACGGCGACCGCGACGAACACCGCCGCCCACGCCGACCCCGGCGGGTCGACTCCCGTCGCTGCGAGCGCGAAGAGCACGACGAGCAGCAGGCCTGCCGCGACGAGCCATGCGCGCGACCGCCACATCGGCTTTT
>JBQDJW010000145.1:0-6542 GCA_052086425.1 Pseudoclavibacter sp.
AGGTCGTGCTTGTGCAGCCGTCGGCGCCGAACTCGTTCTCGGCCCCGGCCGCTCGCGCAGCCTCGTGCATGGCGTCGGAGAGCGCCCGCGTGCCGCCATCGATCTTGAAGCTGGCGCAGGCCTCGAAGCACAACTCCCAGTCGCCGTTCGTGAGCGCGACCCAGCGAAGCAGCTGCGTGAACGCCGCGTCGTCGAGTTTTCCGTTGAAATTGAGCGCCTGGAACGACGTGAGCAGGCGCCGCTCGACGTCGGGGAGTTCGAGCTCGGCGATCGCGTCGAGCACTGTGACCCGGTCGAGAGTTGCGAGGGCGTCGGCATCGATGCCCGGCGCTGTCGCGACGTCGAACGGCTGGGGGAACACCTCGCGCGAGCGTTCGGTGAGCCGGGCCTTGCCGACGCCGATCAGGGCGAGGAGCTCGTCCGGGTCGCCGGTTCGCGTGTGCGTCCCGTCCCACCAGTAGGCCCGCTGTGGCTCGGGACTCGGAGCGATGCCGATGCCGTAGCGGCGCAGCTCGGCCCACACGTACGGCTGAGTCCAGTGCACCCAGGTTCCACCGAGCTCGAGCGGCAGGCCCATGCGCTCATCGAGCCAGGTGCGGCCGGCGATGCGGTCGCGCCCCTCGAGCACGAGTACGCGCTTGCCGGCGGCGCCGAGCTCGCGCGCAGCCGTGAGCCCGGCGAAGCCGGCGCCGACGACGATGGCGTCGTAGGTCGTGGCGTCGCCGGGTGGGGTGGATGCGGTGGGTGCGGCATCTGCGATGGCGCCGGATGCGGTGGGGTCGTTCGGTGCATTGGTCATGATCGTCCTTGATCGGGGAGATGGGGTGGGGGTTCGAGTGCGACTCGCCTACGAGTAGACGAAGAACTCGACGGAGGGCTCGAGCACCGTCCAGGTCGCGGCGCCGCCACGATTGAACGACGCGACCGAGCCGGCCGTGAGCTCGAACGGCTCGCCGCCCTCGGGTTCGACCCGGATGCGCCCCTCCAGCAGGTGCACGGTCTCGTCGGCGTGCCCGACGATGCGCATGGGCCCTGGCGTCTCGTCTGGCGTGATGAACCAGAACCCGCTCGAGAGGTCGGCGCGGCCGCCGTCGCCTGGTCGCCGGATCCACTGCACGACGCCGACCTCGAAGGGCTCGGTTGCGGCGCGGTCGAAGGCGTCGTTCACGGTGAAGTTCGCGTCGGCGTCGCCCGTGTCGGCGGTCGGGGTGGTTTCGGTCATAACGTTCTCCTCGTCGTTGAGGCGCAGCCGCGGTGACGCGCTGCGCGTCGGCTCTGCCCGAGCGGCAGCAACTTAGCAACTGCTCAGTTCTCGGATGCGCTGCATACTAAGCAGATGCTAAGTTCTGACGCAAGGGGATCGACGAACTGGTTACGCTAGGGCAATGCCCGCGATGATCACGTACGGCTCCGGCCGCGACCTGCTCATTCGGTCGGCCATCGCCGTCGTGGTCGACCAAGGCTTGCGCGGGCTCACGTTCCGGGCGGTCGCCGCGCGGGCGAACGTCAGCAACGCGCTCATCGCGCACCACTTCGGCACGCGAACGGCGCTGCTCGCGGCGGCGCTGGACTGGAGTGTCGAATCGTCGATCGAGATCTCCGGTCTCCTCGATCTCACCGACGAGGTGAAGTTTGTCGATTCACTGATCGCGATGACGGAGACCGAGCAAGCGATGCAGGTCTTTCAATACGAGATGATCTTGGAGGCGCGGCGCAACGAGGTGTTCCGGGCGTCGGTGGTCCGACTGTACGAGCGGTATCACGAGGCTGTGATCGAGGCGCTTCGGAGTGAGGCCTTCGGGGGCGCGGCGGCCGATGGTCCGGAGATGGCCGCGTTGGCCCGCCACATTTTCGCAGCGCTCGACGGGCTCGTCATGCAGTCGATCGCCGGCGTCGATGTGGATGAACTCCGCTCCGCCGCGCACTCCGTTTGGGCGTCGCTCCGACTTCTGCCGGCCGACTAACGCCGGATCAGCCCGGTGTTACGCCGCGTCGGGCGCCAGCCGACCCGCGAGCTCGCGCACCCGCCCCGCGATGTCGTCGCGCACCAGGCGCATCCGCTCCATTCCCTCGATGCCGCGCTCCGAAGGCTCGTCGGTGATCCAGGTCTCGACGGGCGTGCCGTCGGCAGGCTCGACCTTTGCCTCGGCGCCGAGCACGACGACCAGGTCGGCGGCCGCGATCATCTCGTCCGTGAGGGCCTTGGGGTGTTCGTCGCCGACACCGACGCCGAGCTCGCCGAGCGACTCGACCGACTGCGCGTTGAGCGCGCCGCCCGGGTGCGTGCCCGCCGACGCGATCCGCATGCGCTCGCCGACCTCGTGGCGCATGAGTGCGGCGGCCATCTGCGACTTGCCGCCGTTCTTCTTGCAGACGAACACGACGCTCGGGGTGGGCGCGGCCTGAGGTGCGGTGGTGCCGGTCATGCGGATGCTCCGTTCGGGGTCGATGCGGTGGGATTCGGGCGACGGATCTGCGCAAAGAGGTCGTGGTCGCCGTTCGGGGTCACGCGCAACCCCTTGTCGCGTTCGGCAACGGGGCGACCCTCGAGCCACGCGAAAGTCTACGCATCGTCTGGGAAGAGAATTCAGGTCGAAGCGGGCTGCCAGGACCAGGCCATCCACACGATGAACGCGTTGAGCGCGAAGCTGATGATGAGCAGCATGTTGTCGAAGAACCCCTTGTAGGGCAACCCCATCACATTGAAGATGACGAACCCGATCGAGAGAACGATCGTGATCCATCGCAGCGGCGTGACTGGCACGAGCAGCGTGACGAGGATCATGGCGATCGGGATGAGCATGATCGCGGACGCGACCGTCCACACCCATTCGGCGACCTCCTCGCCGCCCATCCTGCCCGGCTCGACGTGGCCGGCGAAGATGCGTATGACATCGCCGAGGAGGTAGATGAGCATGAGGCTCGTCCATGAGCCGGCGAGCACGATGCGCTCCCACTCGATCTCGAAGGTGACCATGTGCCGACTCCTTGCTGCTGTCCGTGTCGCGTCGGAGCGCGCCTTGACGCTCGACGTCGCTGCCCGCACGCCCGTGCCTTACGCGCGTAAGTCAACTACGTCGAGCATAGGCTTACGGGTGTAAGGAGACAAGGCTGAGTCGGCGAGGCGTGCGCGTGTGTGTCAGTTGAACTGGCCTCGACCCTTGATCACGGAGCTATCGCAGGCGACCGGCCGAGGGTGCTGCAGCCCGACCGTCGCGAGACCACCGCGCGTGCGCTACGACGTCGGGAACAGGTCTTCGTCGTCCTCGTCGCCGGCGGAGTCGCCCGTCGCGTCGGTCGCGTGCGCGACGCCTTCGACGGTGACGCGCAGGCCGCTGTCGAGCTCGGCGACGGGGCGGCCCTCGAGCCACGTGAGGGTCCACGCGCCGCCGCGGTCGGCATCCGGAATCGCGGCCTCGGCGCGGGCGACCGCCGCGACGAAGTCTGCCGGGAGTCCGCGCGGGGGAGTGCCGCCGAAGTTCCAGCGGCCGCCGATCTGCATCGCTATGCCAGCGTCGTGCTCGACTGGCCCATCACGACGGCGCTCATGCGAGTGCCTGCACCTTCATGTCGTGGCCGACGACGCCGCTGCGGCTGCCGAGGCGGTCCCAATAGCGCAGCGACTCCTCATCGGTGCCCTGCGTGAACGTCGAGATTCGCGAGATACCGCGGCGCGCGGCCTCGGCGTACACGGCTCCGATGAGCTCGTCGCCGACCCCGCGCATCCTGACCTCGGGGTCTTCGTAGAGATCTTGCAGTTGGAATTCGACGTTGCCGCTGGCGGGTACGACGGTCTCGTGGAAGTGCAGCAGGCCGACGACGCGGTCACCGAGCAGTGCGATGAACGCTTCGAGGCGGGCAGGCGTCGACTCGAGCCACTGCCACACGCGCAGCGCGTGGGTCTCGGTCACCTGCTGACCCGACTCGGCGAGGAATGCCGCGAACGCGTCGTGCCACGCGAAGAAGTCGCCCCGCACGATGGGGCGAACGACGACGTTCGCTTCGCGCGAGCGGGCCTGGCGCGAGGCCTGACGACGTGAGGGCAGCTGACCGGACGAGCTCATGGAGGAAGCCTCGAAGACATGGAGAGGGCGGCGGCGATGAGAGACCACGATAGCGCGCCGAGTTGTCCATGGAATGGCGTGTCGCTCAGGTTGTGCGCATCACGTCAGGAGCGTGCGGTCGGTTCATCGAAAGGCGACAAACGGCGCGAGAATCCTCAGATGCGAACGTGATTCGGGCCGGGTCCGCGCGTGCGGAACCGGCCCGAATCAGGAGCCGCGTCGGCCTCCTGCCGACCTGCGACGAGCCCTACGCGGTCGCTGGCGCCTCGGCGAGCACGATGTCGCGAACGTCGAGCGCGTCGGCCTCGGCGAAACGCAGCTCGGCGATGCGGCCGACCCCCTTGAGATCGCTTTCGGCCAGGCGCAACAGCTCGAGCTCGTCGGCGGGCGCCGCGATCTCGGCCGACGCGACCGGGGTCTTCTGCGAGGCCTTGGCCTCGGTCTTCGCGCCGCGGATGCTCGTGAGGGCCCTGCTCGCGAGCGTCAGCACGGCGTCGCTCGCGTCGGCTCCGGCCGCGGCGGCGAACTCGCTCGCAACAGGCCACGGCGACGCGTGCACCGAGACGCCCGCAGCATCCGTGCCCTTGGCGTCGCCAGCGGCCGACCACGACCACGACTCTTCTGCCGCGAACGGGATGAACGGTGCGAAGAGGCGCAGCAGCACCTGCACGGCCGCGCGCATGGCGGCGACGGCCGAGTCACGCCCGGCTGTCTCGCCCTCGGCGTCGGCGCCGCCGTATGCGCGCTCCTTGACGAGCTCGACGTAGTCGTCGCAGAAGGTCCAGAAGAACGACTCGGTCACCTCGAGCGCGCGGGCGTGGTTGAACGCCTCGAACGCCTCGGTCGCGTCGCGCACCACGTCGGCGAGCGACGCGAGCATCGCGCGGTCGAGCGGGTTCGTGACCGCGGCGGCGAGCGCGTCGGCGTCGAGGTCGGCCCACGCCGAGCCCGGCGCGTCGCCGTACCCGAGCACGAGCTTCGTCGCGTTGAGCACCTTGATCGCGAGGCGACGACCGATCTTGATCTGCGTCGGATTCTGCGGGTCGAACGCCGCATCGGTTCCGAGACGCGACGATGCCGCCCAGTAGCGCACCGCATCCGACCCGTGCTTTTCGAGAATGTCGGCGGGCGTGACGACGTTGCCCTTCGACTTCGACATCTTCTTGCGGTCAGGGTCGACGATGAACCCCGAGATCGTCGCGTGCTTCCACGGGGACACGCCGTGCTCGAGCTGGCTGCGCAGCATCGTCGAGAAGAGCCAGGTGCGGATGATGTCCTGCCCCTGCGGGCGCACGTCGAACGGAAAGACGGTCTCGAACAGCTCGGGGTCGCGCTCCCATCCGCCCGCGAGCTGCGGGGTGAGCGACGAGGTCATCCACGTGTCCATGACATCGAGCTCGCCGGCGAAGCCGCCCGGAACGCCGCGCTGCTCCTCGGCGTAGCCGAATGGCACGTCGGTCGACGGGTCGATCGGCAGCGCATCGTGCGACGGCGTGATCACGCGGTCGTAGTCTGGATTGCCGTCGGCGTCGAGCGGGTACCACACGGGGATCGGCACGCCGAAGAATCGCTGTCGCGAGATGAGCCAGTCGCCCGAGAGGCCTTCGACCCAGTTCTCATACCGCACGCGCATGAAGTCGGGGTGGAAGCTCAGCTCGCGGCCGAGCTCGATGAGCCGCGCCTTGAGTTCGGCGTCGCTCGCGCCGTTGCGCACGTACCACTGGCGGGTCGAGACGATCTCGAGGGGCTTGTCGCCCTTCTCGAAGAACTTGACAGGGTGCTGGATCGGCTTCGCGTCGCCGAGCATCTCGCCCGAGTCCTGCAGCAGATCGACGACCGCCTTCTTGGCCGAGAACACCGTCTTGCCGGCGAGCTCGGCGTATGCGGCCTTGCCGCCATCCGTCGTGATCGCCTCTGGCGCCTCGCTCACGATGCGGCCATCGTGGCCGAGGATCGTACGGTTCGGCAGTTGCAGCTCGCGCCACCACACGACGTCGGTGACGTCGCCGAAGGTACAGATCATCGCGATGCCGGAGCCCTTGTCCGGCTGCGCGAGCGGGTGGGCGAGCACGGGCACCTCGACGCCGAACAGCGGGGTCGCCACGTTCGTGCCGAACAGCGGCTGGTACCGCTCATCATCCGGATGCGCCACCAGCGCCACGCAGGCGGGCAGCAGTTCGGGTCGCGTGGTCTCGATCACGACGTCGTCGCCCGTGCGGGCGCCGCCCTCGTCGACGCGGTGGAACGCGATCGAGTGGTACGCGCTCGGCTGCTCGCGGTCTTCGAGCTCTGCCTGCGCGACGGCCGTGCGGAACGTCACGTCCCACAGCGTCGGCGCCATGGCCTGGTAGGCCTCGCCGCGCTCGATGTTGCGCAGGAAGGCGCGCTGGGATGCGGCGCGCGAGCTGTCGTCGATCGTGCGATACGTCTGGGTCCAGTCGACCGAGAGGCCGAGGCTGCGCCACAGCTGCTCGAAGG
>JBQDJW010000146.1:0-6522 GCA_052086425.1 Pseudoclavibacter sp.
AGAGGGGCGAGGCCTCGAAGCTCGCGAGCGCGTCGCGAACCTGCGGGCTCACGCGGTCGCGGCTCGGAGCATCCGCACTAGCCGACATGCGTGCGGAAGAACTCCAGCGATCGTGCACTCGCGGCCCGGCACGCGGCCTCGTCGAATCGCTTCGGGTTGTCCGAGTTGCAGAACCCGTGGTCGGCGTCGTACGTGTAGATGTCGGCGTCGGGGTGGGCCTGCTGCAGTTGCTCGACCTGCTCGAGCGGAATGCCCTGGTCGCGGGTGCCAAAGTGCATCTCGATCGGCACGCGCGGCGCGAGGTCGACGTAGCTCGGCACGCCGCCGCCGTAGTAACCAGACGCGGCCGCGACGCCGTCGACCAGTGATGCGGCGCGCCACGAGTTCGCCCCGCCGAAGCAGTAGCCCGTCACGCCGACCTTGCCCGCCTCGCTCGCGGCGGCGACCGACGCCGCGAGGTCGAGAAGCGCCGTTTCGTGGCTGTAGGTCTTGAAGAACTCGAGCGGCATCTGCGAGTAGTCCTCGCTCTCGTAGCCGAACTCGACGCGGTCGAACAGTGCAGGCGCGATCGTGAGGTAGCCGTTCGACGCCCACCGGTCGGCAACCTGGCGAACCCAGTTGTTGAGGCCCCAGACCTCGCCGATCAGCACGACGCCCCCGCGAGGGGCGCCCTCGGGCTCAGCCCGGTACGCGTTGAAGGTGAAGTCGTCGGATGCGGTCAAAGTGATGCGCGTGCCCATGGATGAACTCCTTCGTTGTCGGTCCGGCGCCAGGTTAGTGCTGCCCGGTGACACGAGCACTCGGCTGACGGCGAACGGAGCATGGACCGGCTGGACCCGCGCGACGCGCGGCGCGTCGGCCTGCCGCTCCTCCCAGCGCAAGTGGTGCTCCCCTGCGCTGCAGCGACCTACCATGGCCACGTGCCACCGCCGTCACCTGTCTCGCTGCGCCAGCTCGAGTATTTCGTCGCCGTCGCCGAGAACGGCACGATCGCCGCCGCCGCGAAAGTCTGCCGCGTCTCGCAGTCTGCGATCTCGGTCGCGATCAGTCAGATGGAGTCGAATCTCAACGTCGACGTGTTCCAGCGCGCACCGTCCAAGCGGCTGACGCTCACGCAGGCCGGGCATCGTCTGGTCGTCGATGCCAGGCGGATCGTCGCGCAAGTCGATGACTTCGCAGCCATGGCGCACGACCTCGGCGACGGGCTGCAGGGCGAGCTGCTCGTCGGCACGGCCGAAACGCTGTCGGTCTACCTACTCCCTCGGCTGCTCGGCGAGTTCGGCGGACGGCATCCGGAGCTCGGCATCACGTTCCTCGAGGGGTCGGTCGAGCAGCTTCGCGAATACCTGGCCGAGTCGGTCTGCGAAGTCGCCATCACGTACTGGCCGACCGAGATGCCCGGTTTCACGGCCACACCGCTGTTCAGTATCCGCCCCCACGTGATCTTGCCGCCGCACCATCGCCTCGCTCAGACCGGGATCGTGCGCCTCGCCGACCTTGTCACCGAGACCGCGATCCTGCTCGATTCGCCTCCGAGCGCCGAACTATTCCTGTCGATGTTCCGTTCCCTCGGGCTCGACCCCGAGCACGTCAAGCGGGTCTCGAACATGGAGACGCTCCGCGCACTCGTCGCCGGCGGCGCCGGATACGCGCCGCTACTGAACCGGCACGGCACGAACGTTGCCGCCAACGGGTGCTCCTTCGCTGCGGCCGAGATCGCGGAGCCCATCGAGTCGATGGCGGTCTATCTCGTCGTCGCGACGGCCGGCCGGCTGACAAACCGAGCCCAGGAGTTCGCGCAGTTCTGTCTCGAGTCGTTCCGAACGCACCCACCGGATTCCGCGGGCCCCCGCGAGCGCGCCGCCGCGCGCGACGCGGCGCTCCTGTGACGTACTCGACGGCAGACATTCACATTTCTTCAAGTTGAAGATCGATGAATTGAACTTCAGTTGAGACGCCCGGTTTGCGAAGATCGGATCACCGGATGACCGGCCGGACGAAGCTGGCACGTTCTCGCGGACCGACACGGACGTCGGCGGCAGGATAGGGCCCAACTCCGGAGATGCGCGTCGAGAGCGAGGGTGCTCATGGTCTCAGACGACCACAACGCAAGAACGGATCCGAATCTCGGGTTCACGATCGAGATCGACACCGGAGGGACGTTCACCGACGGATATGTATCGAGCGGTGACGACGATGTCGTCACCGCGAAGACCGACACCACGCCGTACGACCTCACCGCCGGAGTATTGGCTTGCATCGATGAGGCCGCCGACCGCCTCGAGCGGTCGCGCGCGGATCTGCTTCGCGCCACCAGGAGCATCCGCCTCTCGACGACGGTCGGCACCAATACGCTGATCAACCGCAACGGACCGGAGATCGGGCTCCTGCTCGGCGATGGTTCGCGCGACGTCGTCGACGAGCTCAGCGCGAGCCTGCCTTTGAACCGGGCACTCGTCGCCGTCGTACCGGAGGGCGATCTGAGCCTCTCGAACGTTCAGGTCGCCGTCCGCGATCTTCTCGAGCGGGGCGCTCGCGTCCTCGTCATCGCCCTGTCGGAGGGGCCCGATCTCGAAGTGCGCGAGGCCGAGGTGCGCAACTTGGTCGGGGTCTCCTATCCGCGTCACTACCTCGGGGCCGTTCCGGTGCTCCCCTCGCATCAGGTGACATCGGTCGGAGATGCTCGGGTGCGGGTGCAGACCGCCGTGCTTTCCGCGTACCTCCACCCCGTTATGAGCGCGTTCCTCTATCGGGTCGAGGACGCGCTCCGGACCGACGGATACACCCGGCCCTTGCTCATCGCGAACGCCGACGGCGGCACGTCGCGAGTCGCTAAGACGACGGCGCTCCGCACCTGGGGCTCCGGGCCGGCCGGCGGGGTTGCGGCGACCGCGACGATGGCAACAGAGCTCGACCTCCCGTTCGTCGTGGGATACGACGTGGGCGGCACGAGCACCGACGTCTGCATCGTGCGCGACCAGGCCTGGGAGTCGGACGTGCAGCCGCGCATCGAGGACATCGAGGTCTCGCTCCCCTCGCTCTCCCTCGTCTCGGCTCCAATCGGCGGCGGCTCGATCGCGCACACCGAGGACCGGGAGTTGCGCGTCGGACCTCGAAGCGCGGGCGCGCAGCCCGGGCCGGCGTGCTTCGGCCTCGGTGGGGTCGATGCCACGGTCACCGATGCCGCATGTCATCTCGGTTTCGTCGACCCGTCGACGTTCCTCGGGGGTCGCAAGCGCCTCGACGTATCGGCGGCGACTCAGGCGATCGAGCGCTTGGGAGGCGAGCTCGGGCTCGATCCCGACGCGACGGCCCGAGCGGTGATCGACAGTGCGAGCCGGACCATTGCCGCCTCGATCGCCAACCGGACGAGTTCCTCATCCTCTGCGGACCTGGCGCTCTTCGCGACCGGCGGCGCGGGATCAATGCTCGCGGGGTTCGTGCACACCGTCGTCGGCGCTCCTTCATCGTATGCGTTCCCGACGAGTCCGGTATTCAGCGCGTTCGGACTGACGCGTCTCGATGTCCGGCACTCCTACGAGATCATGACAGCGTCCGCGACCTTCGACGACGACCTCGAATCGGCCAGGACGCGCGCCGTCGCAGACATGCTGACAGAGGGATACGCCGAAAGCGGGCTCCGGTTCGAGGCCCACACCGAGGTCGTTGGCGACGACGGCGCGGTGGGCGTCGTCGACGGCGTCATCCGCGATCGACACGCCGCCGGGTTCCCCCGCCTCACCCGGTTGGTCGTGTCGAGCCCGACCGCGCGCGGGCGCCTACCGTCCGCCGGCGACGGAACCTCTCACCCGATCGGCGAACGCGAGATCCGCTGGGCGGATGTACCCGCGGCGACGCCGCTCTACGACTGGCTCGGCCTGCCGCGGGGCACACGAATCTCCGGCCCCGCAGTCCTCGAGACGCCGGAGACGACGTTGGTTGTTCCACCGGGCCTCGACGTCGAAATCGGCCAACTGGGCGAAGCAAGGATGACGCACTCATGACGATTCGAATCACCGAGAACCTCGACGTGAACATGGCGACGCGGCGCTGGGAATGCCATCACTGCTCGGCCGATCTCGGGCCCGCGGACGCGAACTACAAACGCGGATGCCTCATCGCCGAAAGATCTCCGCACGAGGTCTGGCAGCCGCTCGTCGATGAGCAGACCAACTTCAGCTACCGCGAAGACTGGATTCGCATCGTCGAGTTCTACTGCCCGTCCTGCGGATGGCTCATCGAACTCGAGATGCTGCCGCCGGGCCACCCCATCACGCACGACATTGAGCTCGACCTCGACGCGCTCGCGCGAAGAACCGCCGAACCGTCGCCGAGCGACGCCGAAGGGAGCATCCGCTAATGGGAGCGACGATGGACGTCGACATCGGCGGCACGTTCACCGACTGCTACGTCACCCTCGGCGACGGTCGGACCGCGGCGATCAAATCGCCGACCACGAAACACCGCCTATCGGCCGGCTTCATGAAGGCTGCGAGCGCGGCGGCCAAGGAATTCGACCTCACGATCGAGGAACTGCTCGCTCGAACCGACATCGTGCGGTACTCGACCACAGTGGCGATGAACACGCTGATTCAGCGCAATGGCCCGAGGCTCGCGTTCATCACGACGGCTGGGCATGAGGACGTGCTCCGCATCGGCAGGGGCGCCTCGTGGGTCGAGTCGGCTCCACCCGGCGAAGTGCGCAATGTCGCCCGCATCGACAAGCCGATTCCTCTCGTCGATCACACGCTGACGGTCGGCGTGCACGAACGGGTCGATTGCTTCGGCAATGTCGTGCAGCCGCTCGATGAAACACATTTCCTTGAACAACTGCGAATGCTCGTCAACAAAGGGGTGCGCGGCTTCGTCGTCTCGCTGTTGTACGGGTATCACAATCCAGTTCACGAGCTCCGCATCCGCACTCTCATCGAATCGGAATTCCCCGAGGCATATCTCGGCGCGATGCCGATCATGCTCGCAAGCGAGGTGCTGCCGAAACGATGGGAGTACACCCGCGCGAATACTGCGATCTTGAACGCCTATCTCCATCAGGCGATGTGGGAGGAACTCGCCGGCATGAACGATGACCTGCGCGCGAAGGGCTATGAGCGCGGCATCATGATGATTCACAACACCGGCGGCATGGCCGAGGTCTATCGGACGGCAGCGGTGGAAACGTTCAACGGAGGTCCCGTCGCGGGCCTCATCGGCGGCGCAGAGATCGGCAGAAAGCTCGGGTACGAGAACGTCGTCGTCGGCGACATGGGCGGCACGAGCTTCGACCTCGGCGTCGTCGTCGGCGGGTCGACGCGCACCTATGAGTTCCGGCCGGTCATCGACCAGTTCTGGGTCGATATGACGATGCTCCAGACCAAGTCGATCGGAGCCGGCGGCGGTTCGATCGCCTGGGTGAACACCTCGGTCGGCGACCGCCTCGAGGTCGGGCCTCGAGGTGCCGGCTCGCTACCGGGGCCTGCTTGCTACGGCCTCGGCGGAACCGAGCCGACCGTCACCGATGCCGACCTCGTGCTCGGCCTGCTCGATCCGAACTCTTATTTCGGAGGCGACCTCACGTTGCAGCCGGCGCTCGCCGAGAACGCGATCCGCGCGAGGATCGCCGATCCGCTCGGCATATCGGTGATCGAGGCCGCGCAACGGATTCGGCGCATCGTGGATGCGAACATGGCCGACACCATCGCGCGTGAGACGCTCGTGCGCGGTTACGACCCCAAGGACTTCGTGCTCATGGCGTTCGGCGGAGCGGGACCAACGCACTGCACGGGATTCGGCGGCGAGCTGGGCATCAGCAAGATCCTCGTCCTACCGACCTCCCCGATCTTCTGCGCGTGGGGCTCTTCGACGCTGCCCGTCGCCCACGTCTACGAGGCATCACGGCGCTTCGAGCTCGTCGCCCCTGGTAGCGAGGCCCCGCTCGCCGACCTCGCAGGATTCAACGCCGTCGTCGACGAACTCAAGATCCGCGCGCGGCGGGACTTCGAGGGCGAGGGGTACGACGACGACGCAATCGAATACTCGCTGGAGCTCGACATCAAGTTCGGAGGCCAGTTCCACGTGCACCGCTCGAGCTCGCCACTGCTCAATTTGCAGTCGGAGGCCGATGCCCGAGAGATCTACGCGGCGTTCGCGAAATCGTACGCCGAGGTCTTCAGCCCGCTGAACGTCTATCCGCAGGGCGGCGTCGAGATACACAACTTCGTCTTGCGCGCCGAGGTTGCAACACCCGAGTGGGAGCTCCCGACCTACACGCTCGAGGGGCCGGACGCATCCGCCGCGCAGACCGGAACGCGCGATGTGCACTGGCCGAAAGGAACGATGACGACCCCCGTGTACGCGAATGACGGGATGCGGCCGGGCAATCGATTCGAGGGCCCGGGAATCATCGAGGCGCCGTACACGACGGTCGTCGTCGAGCCCGGCTACTCGCTCGAAGTCGACGCACACCCGAATTTCGTCATCACCGCCGATGAAGGGAAGAGTTCATGACTGCGCAAGAACGCATCG
>JBQDJW010000147.1:0-6507 GCA_052086425.1 Pseudoclavibacter sp.
CACAGGGTGGTGCCGGAGGCTCCCGCATTGTCGTCGCCCCACTGGTCCCACGCGATGATCGACTTGCCGAGTTCTGTCCACGACTCCCCGGCGAGGCCCCAGTTGCCCCACGTTCCGTCCGACGGGTTGTAGCCGATCAGCACCCCCATGCCGGTCCACGTCTCTTTGAGGTTGTCGAGGCTCCAGTTCCAATTCTCATCGAACCCGACGAGCGTCGCGATGCCTTGGATATCGCCCCAGACCGCCCCGAAGAGGTTGCCGAAGAAGCTCTTCGTGCCGTTCCAGGTCGACTCGAGGCAGCCCTCACTGTCGCCGGGCTGGCTCGCCTCGTCTTGCCGGTCGGCCTGCGTGCGGAGCTCGTCGCGGTACTGCCCAAGCGTGCCGACGAGGTCGACGAATTCCGCGTGCATCGCGTTGGCGAACGTCTCGCGGTAGGTCTCGGCGTCGGCGCCGAACCAGTTCACGTTCTCGATCTCTCGGCGCACATCGAAGCCCGCTCGCTCGACGTGGTCACCCTGGCCGCGAAAATCGTCGCCGATCGTCCGCAGTTCTTCGGGGTTCGCCCCGAACATGCCACTTGCCACAATCTCCCCCTGCACGACGCCCGGTATCCACCATCCGGCTGACGCGTCGGTCAAACCGTACGCCGAGCATCCGACACTGTCTGTGGGGAGTTCTCCCCACCTCCGGAGGATTCGCCGCGACTGCGCCGTCTGCGGCACCGGGAGTTCGCATCGTGTGGCTACCATGCCCCGTCATGGCACAGGGGAACGCCTTTCAGCGACGCGGGTCGACGTACCCGCTCGCGTCGACCGCGGCATCCGCGTCGCGGTCTCGCATCGACCCCGCGACCAGCCCGCTCGTCGACCGGTCGGGCGACGGCTGGGTGCTCAGCGAGAGCACGTCGCCGGTGCTCTATCTCTCGCCCGCACGGCGGCGCTTCCTGGCGGGCGCGGCCGCCGCCGGGGCCAGGCCCCTTCTCGTCACTGGTGAGGCCTCGAGCCTCACGATCGCCCTCGACGAGGCGCTGAGCTCGCTCGGCGGCGCGTGGGTGGTGACATCGGATGCGGGATATCGCGACACGCGGATCGGGCGTCGACTCGAGCGACCGGAGGACGTGTTCGCGCCCGACTTCGCCCCGGTCGCCGCCCCGGAGCACGTTCGGGCCCCCGAGGCGGAGACGACGCAGATCGCCATCATGGCGTCGGTGCGCCAGCGCAATCGCCGCAAGGCCACGTACGGCGCGTCGCTCGAACTGCTCGCCGACCTCCTCGTCGACGACGCCGCGCTCGACTGGGGCGTCGCCGAACCCGCGACGATCCCCTGGGAGCTCGAGCGTGTCGGCGAGTATGGCCGCGAGGCCCTCTCGCACAGCCCGTGGATCATCGCGAACGGCATCGGCGCCACGGGCCGCGCCGTCTCCGCCACCCTGCGGTTGCGGCCGACCAAGCAAGGGGCGGAAGAGATCGTCAACCTCGTCGCCGACGTCGGCCCCGAGCACGGCGACGACGCGGCCGAGGCCCTCGCCGACGCCGCCGCCATCCTCGCCGAGCTGGCCGATGACGGCGTGCCGCTCATCGCGCTCGCGTTCGGACGCATCGGGCGCGCCGACCTCCACCGCGGCCCGACCTTCGAACGCCCTGGCGCACCCCTCGCCATGCTCATCGGCGCGCCGGGCGTCTCTCGCCTCGGAGTGCCACTCGCCGAGCTCGAGAACGACTTCGACGCGCAGGTCGTCGGTCCGGCGCGCACGCCGTCGGTCGTCGTACCTCTTGGCGACGTGATCCTGCCGACGAACTTCGAGCGGCTGCGCGAGGTGCTGTGGGCCCTCGACCCCGTCGTGCTCGCCGACGCCCTCGGGGCCGATGTCATCGACCAGCTCCTCGGGCCCGACTGGCGCGCCGAGGCTGCTCTCCGTGCCGAGGTCGCGGCCGTCGCGGCCGAGACCGAAGCGCTTGAGAGCGACCTGCCCATCACCCCCGACCTGCCAGACGCCGACACTTCCGACGCACCGGATGCCGACGGTCCCGCCCCCGAGAAAGGTCGCGAAAGTGCCTCGTGACGCCGTGCTGCTCTCGACCGACCCGATCCGCCTCATGGAACTCGGCGAGACCGTGCAGCGCCGGCCGGAGCGGCTCGGCGTGCAGGGCATCGACCGCGGTGGATCGGCCGCCATCATGCACCCAGACGGGCGGCTCGTCTGCAGCGTGCAAGCGCCGGTCCGGCTCGAGACGGTCGCCGAGCTGCACCGGCTGCGTCCGGATGCGCCGGATGACGCGCCCATTCCGTGCTTCTGGCACGACGCCTGGGTCGCGTCGGGCGACGACGCGCTCGGCGTCGAGTGCCTCGAATCGCTCGCCGCGATGACCAGAGGGGTCCTCGTGCTCTCGCCCGCAGCATCCTGACCCGGCCCGCGATGTCGGAGGGCGGCCATACACTTGGTGGCATGCCACGCAGCATCCGCATTGCCTCCGTCAACGTGAACGGCGTGCGCGCCGCCTACCGCAAGGGCATGGGCGACTGGCTCGAGTCTCGGGGCGTCGACCTCCTCGCCCTGCAAGAGGTGCGGGCGACCCGGGCCGACCTCGAACCGCTCATCGGCGACGGCTGGCACCTCGTGAACGACGAGGCGACCGCCAAGGGGCGCGCCGGCGTCGCCATCGCCTCACGCCTGCCCATCATCGAGTCGCGCACGACCTTCGGCGCCGACGACTTCGACTCCGCCGGCCGATGGCTCGAGGCCGATTTCGACGTCGACGGCACCCCGCTCACGATCGTGAGCGTCTACGTGCACTCGGGCGAGGCCGATACGCCGAAGCAGGAAGAGAAGTGGAAGTTCTACGACACGCTCCAGGCGCGCTTGCCCGAGCTCGCCGAGCGCGGGCGGGTCGTGCTGCTCGGCGACTTCAACGTCGGTCACACCGAGCTCGACATCAAGAACTGGCGCGGCAATCGCAAGAAGTCGGGTTTCCTGCCCCGTGAGCGCGCCTACCTCGACCGATTCTTCGGTGAGCTCGACGCCGAGGTCACGTGCGTCGACGACTCGATCGGCACGGGCCTCGGCTGGGTCGACGTCGGCCGCCGGCTGTCGGGCGACGTCGAGGGGCCGTACTCGTGGTGGTCCAACCGCGGCCAGGCGTTCGACAACGACACGGGCTGGCGCATCGATTACCACATCGCCACCCCGGCACTCGCGGCGAGCGCCTCGAACTACGTGATCGATCGTGCCGCGTCGTACGACGCGCGATGGAGCGATCACGCGCCGGTCGTCGCCGACTACGAGATCTGACCTGGCACCCTCACCGGGAAATCGGCTCCAAGCATTGCGAGTCGCACGCCGGAAACCGATCGTCGAGCACGCGGCGAAGACCTCGCGCCGCCCGCCGCCCCGCGCTGACGCGCGCATCACGACCTTGCCGGGTGGAGCATCCGGCACTTGAAACGTTCACACGAAACGAGCACATCACCATGAGCAAGCCCGTCCTGTTCTCCGGCATGCAGCCGAGCGCCGATTCACTGCACCTCGGCAACTACGTCGGTGCGCTGACGAATTGGATCGGCATGCAAGACGACTTCCGGGCCGTGTACTGCGTGGTCAATCAGCACGCGATCACGGTGCCGTACGACCCTGCCGAGCTGCGTGCCCGCACGCGTGTCACGGCCGCGCAGTTCATCGCCGCCGGCATCGACGCCTCGAAGTCGGTGCTGTTCGTGCAGTCCGACGTCGCCGCGCACGCCGAGCTCATGTGGGTGCTCAGCTCGATCACCGGCTTCGGCGAGGCCGGGCGCATGACGCAGTTCAAAGACAAGTCGCAGCGGCACGGAACCGACGCGCAGAACGTCGGCCTGTTCACCTACCCGGTGCTCATGGCTGCCGACATCTTGCTGTACCAGACCGAGCAGGTGCCGGTCGGCGAAGACCAGCGCCAGCACGTCGAGCTCTCGCGCGACCTCGCGCAGCGCTTCAATTCGCGCTTCGGCGACACGTTCACCGTGCCGAATGCCCACATCGTGAAGGAATCGGCCAAGGTCTACGACCTGCAAGACCCGACCTCGAAGATGTCGAAGTCGGCGGCGAGCGACGCGGGCCTCCTCAGCATCCTCGACGAGCCGAAGGTCACGCAGAAGAAGATCATGCGCGCGGTGACGGATGCGGACGGCGAGATCCGCTTCGACCGCGACGCCAAGCCCGGGGTTTCGAACCTGCTGACCATATACTCGGTGCTCGCAGGCACCCCCGTCGCCGACCTCGAGCGGGAGTACGCGGGCCGCGGCTACGGCGACCTCAAGAAGGGCCTCGCCGAAGTCGTCGCCGGCGTATTCGGGCCGATCCGCGAATGCGCGAATGCGCTGCTCGACGACCCGGCCGAGCTCGACCGGCTGCTCGCCCACGGCGCTGAGCAGGCCGGCGAGATCGCCGAAGCGACGATCGCCGACGTGTACGAGAAGGTCGGGTTCCCGCGGCCCGCGCGGCGCACGGCCGCTCGCGACGCGGACTAGCATGGTCTGATGCCCCGGGCACTCGTCATCATTCCGACGTACAACGAGCGCGAGAGCCTCGAATCGATCGTCGGCCGCGTCCTCGCCGCAGACAGCCGCGTCGACGTGCTCGTCGTCGACGACGCGTCGCCGGACGGAACCGGCGACTTGGCGGACGGCATCGCGACGCGCGAGTCGCGCGTAACGGTGCTGCATCGAGCCGGCAAGCTCGGGCTCGGCACTGCTTACATCGAGGGATTCGGCATCGCGCTCTCGCGCGACTACGACTCGGCATTCGAGTTCGACGCCGACGGCTCGCACCCGCCCGAGAGGCTGCCTGCCATGCTCGACGCGCTCGAGGCGGGCGCCGACCTCGTGATCGGCACACGATGGATGCCGGGCGGACGGACCGAGAATTGGCCGCTCAATCGCATCGTGCTGTCGCGCGGCGCCTCGCTGTACGCGCGCACGCTGCTGCGGTCGCGCATCCGCGATATCACCGCCGGCTACCGCGGGTACCGCGCCGACGTGCTGCGGGCGTTCGACGTGGGCTCGATCAGGTCGAACGGATACTGCTTCCAGATCGAGACCGCGTGGATGGTCGAGCGATCCGGGTATCGCGTCGACGAGGTGCCCATTACGTTCGTTGAACGCGAAGCGGGCGCCTCGAAGATGTCGCGCGCTATCGTCGTCGAGGCCGTGTGGCGCGTCGCAGCCTGGGGCAAAGGCTCCAGAAAGCGTGACGCGCACCGCCACGGGCCCCCGAGAATCGGCGGGCCGAACCCCAGCCCTGAAAGCCGCCGATGACCGACACCTCACCCGCTCACGCCCCGTCGACCGCGACACCGCAGACGCGGTTCGAGGTCGAGACGACGATTCCGACGACACACGGCTCGTTCCGTGTGCGGGCCTACACCACGACGATGAGCGACAGCGGGCCAGACCTCACCAATCTCGCGATCGTCACTGGCGAGGTGACCGACGGAGCTCTCGTGCGCGTGCACTCCGAATGCATCACGGGCGAGGCGTTCCACTCGTTGAAGTGCGAGTGCGGGCCGCAGCTCGACGCGGCGCTCGATCGCATCAACGACGAAGGCGGCGTCGTGCTGTACCTGCGCGGCCACGAGGGCCGCGGCATCGGCCTGCTCAACAAGCTGCGCGCGTACGCGCTGCAGGAGCAGGGCCTCGACACGGTCGATGCGAACACCGCGCTCGGCCTGCCCGCCGACGCCCGCGACTATTCGTCGGCCGCCGCGATGCTCGACGAGCTCGGGCTGAAGCGCATTCGGCTGCTGACGAACAACCCGACCAAACAGCACGCACTCGAGCGCTATGGCATCGAGGTCATCGAGCGCATCCCGCTCGTGGTCGGGCGCAACGACCTCAACGCCGGCTACCTCGACACGAAGGAGGCGCGCATGGGGCACCGATACGGGCCCGACGACGCGCACGCCAGGCTTGCCGGACACACGGGGACAGGCACGCACATCATCTAGCCGCCCGTCAGGCCAGCGACATTCGGCATACCTGGTCGCCCGACGCGCCGGTCGCCAGGAGCATCCGCGCGCGCAATTCTTCTACGAATGGTAGAAGACAACTAGGCTAGAGGCATGGAAATCCTCACGATCATCTTCCTGATCCTGCACATCATCGGCATCGCATCGCTGCTCGGTTCGTTCATCGTCCAGGTGAAAGACATCACGAAGGGCAAGGGGAAGGTGCTCGCCGGCATGTTCCACGGCGCGCTCACGATGCTCGTCTCGGGGCTCGTGCTCGTCGGCGCCGCAGAGATGGGCTCCGGCGACGTCAACCACATCAAGATCGGCGTGAAGCTGCTCGTTCTCATCGCAGTGCTCGTGCTCGTGCTCGTGTACCGCAAGAAGGAGTCGGTGCCCTCGTGGGCTCTCTGGGCGATCGGCGGTATGACGACGCTCAACGTCGTGCTCGCGGTCGCTATGGTAGGCGGCGGCTCGCGACTTGGGGGAAAGCCACGTGGGGCGGTGTGAGATTCACACCGCCCCACGCCCT
>JBQDJW010000148.1:0-6479 GCA_052086425.1 Pseudoclavibacter sp.
ATCGCTAATCTCACGGACCAGGGTCAGATCGTGGCTGATGAACAGGTAAGCAACACCGATCTCGCGCTGGAGCGATCGGAGTAGTTCAATCACTTGAGTCTGAGTCGACACATCGAGAGCGCTTACCGGCTCGTCGCAAACCACAAGAGCGGGGTCCACCATCATCGCCCGAGCGATGGCGATGCGCTGACGCTGACCTCCAGAGAACTCCCTCGGGTAGCGCTCAAGCGTCGTCGTCGGCAGCGCCACATGATCGATCAGTCGCCGAGCCTTCGCGAGACCGGCCTTGCGGCTGCCGAGCCTGTGCGCGAGGAACGGCTCGAGAAGGGTGTCGCGCACACGCATCGTCGGGTCCAGCGAGGAATAGGGGTCCTGGAAAATCACCTGCATGTGCTTGGTGAGTTGCCGGCGCCGGGCCGCGGAGGCGCCGACGGTTTCCTCGCCTCGGAACGTGATCGACCCTGCACGGGGGCGCACGAGTCCGAGCATCGCGCGTCCGAGCGTCGTCTTCCCCGATCCGGACTCACCCACGAGCCCCACGGTCTCCCCAGAGGCGATTTGCAAGGACACGCCTTTCAGCGCGCGGAACGAGGGATTCCGCCGACCGCGCACCGGAAACTCGACGACGACATCGTCAGCGACAAGCAATTCGGTCATCGTGCGACCTCCTCGACCTGGGTGTTACCGTGCAGGACTCGAACATCCCGCAGGAGTCCCCGCGTGTACTCATGCTGTGGTTCATCGAAGATGCGCTCCACGGGCTCGTTCTCGACGATGAGTCCCTGTTTCATGACCGCCACGTCATCGCAGAGGTCGGCGACGACGCCGAGATCGTGCGTGAGCAGCAGTACCGCCATGCCAAGATCCGAACCCAGCCGGCGCAGCAGCTCGAGCACCTCGGCCTGCACCGTCACATCTAGCGCAGTAGTCGGTTCGTCGGCGATCAGCAGCTCCGGTTCCCCCGCGAGCGCCCAGGCGATCGCGACGCGCTGAGCCATGCCGCCCGAGAGTTGATGCGGATAGCTATTGAAGACCGCACGGGGATCGGGCATGTCCACGGTCTCGAGGAGCTCGATGGCCCGTGAATCAGCCTGCTTGCGACTCATGCCCACACGATCCTGCAGCATCTCCCGCAAATGCGTCGAGACGCGGTAGCAGGGGTCGAGCGCCACCATCGGCTCCTGCGAGATCAGGGCGATGCGGCGGCCGCGTACACGAGAGAATGTCCTCTCGCTGGCGCCGGAGAGTTCGAGTCCGTCGAAGCGGATGGATCCAGCGGAAACGTACCCCGGGTGCGGAACGAGTCCGAGTACCGCAAGCGCACTCACCGATTTGCCTGACCCCGACTCGCCCACCAAACCCAGCGTCCTGCCTCGTTCGACGGCAAAGCTCACGCCCTTCACGACCTCGACCGCGCCGTGACCCACGGGATAGGTGACATGCAGGTCGTCAACGGCAAGTAGGGGCGAGCCGGAGGTCTGTGATGCCGTGGATGCCGTGAACTCGACGGTTGTCCCCGCAGTGTCCGCGGGCCTCCTGGCCTCGATCGCTTCCCCGACGGGTGCGCGCGATGGGTTTCCCCGTTGAGCCCGACGGAGCCGCTTCGGTCGTGGATCCCGGAAGATCCCGCCCGCGATGCCGCCGTTGAACAAGGAGTCACGTGCGGAATCTCCGATCGTGTTGACTGACAGTACGGTGAGCATCAGTGTGACCCCCGCGGGAATCATCAACCACGGATGCGAGTAGATCTGCTGCGATGCCTCGGCGACCATCTGGCCCCAACTGGGGAACGGGGGCCGTGTGCCCAGCCCGAGAAACCCAAGGCTCGCCTGTAGGAGCAGGCCGAGGCTTGCGACAATCGTCGTCTGCACGATGATGGGCCCGATGACGTTAGGAACGACGTGTCGGATGAGGATCGGCATGGCATGCATTCCCGAGACTCGCGCAGCATCGACGAACAACTCCCGCGCGATCGCCGAAGCGGACGCACTGGAGAGGCGCATGAATCCGGCCGAGACGAGCACGCCGAGCGACGCCATCGCGGCATACATGCTGTTGCCGAAGACAGTGAGCACGGCAAGCAACACAATGATCGCGGGGAGGGTGAGGAGGAGGTCGGCGAAGCGGCCGACGAGGACCTTGAACCAGCCGCCAACGTACCCGGCGAAAGTCCCGAGCGGCAGACCGACCGCGACTGCGACCGCGACCGTGAGCAGTGCGCCGAGAAGAGTTTCACGAGTGCCATAGATGAGGCGCGAGAGGATATCGCGGCCGAGTTGATCCGTGCCGAGCAGATGCCCCCAACTGGGCATCGCGAGTGCATCCGTGAGATCCTGAGCGATCGGATCGGCAGGCGACACGATAGGCGCGAAGATTGCGGCAATGACTAGTGCCCCTATCCAGCCGAGTGCCAGGCGCGCACCCGAGCGACTGAAGATTCGTCGCAGGTAGCTTCGCCGCGTCGAAGCGTCGCGCGTGTCGATCGCAAGCGAAAGCGTGTCGTTTTCGGACATCAGAGCCTCACCTTCGGGTTGAGCCAGGCGAACACGATGTCGAGCGTGAAGTTGACGACGAGCACCATGATCGCGGTGAACAGGACAACGCCCTGGATCATCGGCACGTCCTTTGTCTCGACAGCGTTGATCGCGAGTTGACCGATGCCCGGCAGCGTGAACACCTCCTCGATGACGATCGCGCCGCCGAGGAGCAGCACGAACTGCAGCCCGAGCACCGTGACGATCGGGATCGCGGCATTACGCAGGATGTGCTTGAAAATGATCTTCGGCAACGAGAGACCGGAAGCACGCAGCGATCGGACGAAGTCGCGCTTGCTGACTTCGCTGAATGCCGCGCGTGTCTGCCGAGCCACCGTCGCGACAGAGGCCAGCGAGAGAGCGACAACAGGCAGGACGAGGCTTCGTGCCCACATAGACGGATCGACGTCGAATGGCACCCATCCGTTCGCCGGAAGAACACCTAGGGCGACGGCGAAGACGAACACGAGAACGACGCCCGCCCAGAAGTTGGGGATGGAGTCGGCAACGCTCGTCGTGAATAGGACGAACCGATCCGCCCATCCTCCGCGTAGCGAACCCCAAACGCCGAGCACGATCCCCACCGTCGCAGTAACGAGCACCGCGACGGTGGCGAGAGTGATCGTCACGACAGAACGCTGCAGGATCGATTCGCTCACGACCTGACCCGTCGTCAGCGAGTGACCGAGATCGCCCTGGATCGCTTGAAGGAACCAAACCCCGAACTGCTGCCACAGCGGAAGGTTCAACCCCAGTTCCTCGCGCACCGCTTCCAGTTGTTCCTGGCTAGCCGTGTCGCCGAGAATAGCGACAGCCGGATCCCCAGGAATCAACTGAACGGTCAAGAACGTGAGCACCATGATGATCAGCAGCGTCGGCAGGGCGATGCCGAGCCGCGTGAGGATGTACTTCCACATGCGAGGACCTACTCTCCGGGGATCGTCCAGTCCCGCACGCGAGGCGTCGAGATCCCTGGTGGCAGATGGACGTTCCCGACCTTGTCACCGTCGTACAGTGCGATCGCGTTGAGCCTGACAATGGGCACGAACCACGACAGCTCCTGCAGGTGGGCGGAGAGCTGAGCGAATGAGGCCTGTCGTGCCTCGGTCGTCGCAGCTTCCGCCCCCTCGGACCAGAGCGTGTCGACGGTGTCATCCTGAGAGGCATGGGCGTTGAAACCCGAGCCTGTGGGCATGCCGATCAACTTGGTATCAGCAAAGGCGCCTTGAGGTGCGAAGCTGCCCGTGATCGAGTTGTACGGCTTCCACGCCTCGAGTCCGTATGTGCCCGGCGGCAACGCCACGATCTCAAGTGTGATTCCGACCTCGGCGAGGTAGCTCGCGAGAGCTTCTGCGAGAACTGTGTCACGAGCGGCGATGGGCACGCCCGTCGAAATCGTAACGCCGTCACCGAAACCCGCTTCCTCGACGAGTTCCCGCGCGCGCTCGGGGTTGTACGTGAAGTTGTCTTCGAGCGCTGGGTCGTAGCCGGTCGCGGCTCCCTCGAGGAACAGTTGCGTGGTCGTAACGCCTTCACCGCTGTAGACGGTCTCGAGGATCGCCCCACGATCGACCGCGTAGTTGATCGCCTGGCGTATTTTCTGGTTCGACAGCGGGCTCTCGGGACGCTCGCGATCAGTCAGCACGAGAGTCATGACATTCACCGGGAGGCTTGCGACCTCGAGCCCGAATCCCTCGGCCGCTCTGACATTGTCAGGTGCTCCGTAGCCGACGGTCGCGACTCCTGACTCGAGCGCCGAGAGCATTGCGTTGCCGTCGGTGTAGACGCGGATGGTCAGTTCTTCGAACGGGAAAGACTCTTCATCCCAGTACGCCTCGGTGCGCGTGTAGACATAGGTATCGTCTGGAACCGTGCGCGCCTCGTCCAGCACGTAAGGGCCGGCTCCAGCTGGTGTGAGTGCGAGCGCGTCGGGATCGTCGAACGTGGCAGGGTCAACCATCATGCCGAGCACCTGACTGAAGATTCGCTCGAGGTCGGGATTGGGCCCTGAGAGGTGCACGATCACGGTGTACTCATCAACCACCTCAGTCGATCCGTAGTCGTCGGCCAGCTCGCTGGACATCGGGCCGACCACGCTGGTGAGGCGGTCGAGATTGGCTTTCACAGCCTCGGCGCCGAGAGGGCTGCCGCTTCCGTGGAAGATCAAGCCTTCGCGGAGGGTGATTCGGAATTCGCTCGGCGACTCGTATTCCCACTCTTCAGCGAGCCCGGGGATAAACGATCCATCGGGCTCCATTCGAATCAGGGTGTCGTACACGGGGTCGAGGTACGCCATGAACGCCCCGCCGAGAGCGGCGCGGTACGGGTCCATTGAGTACGGGCCGCGATCCACCCCGAACGTGACGGCCCGATCCTGTGCCTCCGAAGCATCTCCTGAACCGACGAGGTCGGTGCACGCTGACGTGAATCCCACCACGAGCGCGAGTACTGCGACGCCCGCGGTGAGGCGGGTCGATCTCTTCTTCATCACCATGTCGTCACGTCTCAGCCGTCACTCGCGGTGCCGGCCAGCTGCCCCGCTGCGGCGGAGCTCGCCAGGTGACCTGCAGCAGCCCGCTCGAGGTGACCGAGGTCACCCGCGATTGAGGCAAATGTGAACCCCTCCTCGAGTCGACGCGCCGCGTCCTCCCCGGTGAGCGTGTGGATGCCGACCGGCTTACCCACTGCATCGGCTGCGTCACGCACAGATCGCAGCGCGGCTTCGAACTCGTCGCTGATCGCCGGGTCGGCCGGGTACGCGGCGCCGAGCGACAACGCAAGGTCGGCGGGCCCGATGTAGAGCGCGTCGATGCCGTCGGTCGCTGCGATCGCCTCGACCTCCGCAAGCCCCTGCGATGTCTCGATCATTGCGATGACGAGGATCTCCCTGTTCACGTCGGCGGGGCGCGGTCCCAGACGCAGTCCCGCGCGCAATGGGCCGAACGAGCGTGTTCCGACAGGCGCGTACCTCGTCGACGCGGCGAGTCGTGCTGCTTCGGCGGCGCTCTCGACGAGCGGAATGATGATGCCGCGCGCCCCGAGATCCAGGGCTTGCCCGATGTCAGAAGGGCTTTTGGAGGGCACGCGGACGATGCCCGCGGTATCGGTGCCATCGATCACCTGGAGTGCTTGCGCGACAACCGGATAGGTGAACAACCCGTGTTGCATATCCAGGCAGAGGTAGTCGTAACCGACGCGTGCGAGCTTCTCGGCAGCGATCGGCGAGTCCAGAAGCATCCAGTACCCGACGGAGCGTTCGCCACCTCGGAGTTTCTCAATCTGGGGATGGGTAGGCATGAGCGTTCCTCTCGAAGAAGGGTTGGACGAGAATCATCGGCGGCACCGGGGATCGGCGGCCGTGCAGTGCCGCCCTCAAAGACGGAACTGCGCTGGTTCGAGGTGGTCAGTGGACGAACGACAAGCCGCGGATACGGGGCACAGATAGGCCGGGGGTGAGCTCCAGGTCGGCGATGACGTCGGAGCTGTAGAGGGCGATCGCATCGAGTCGCACGACCGGCACGAACCACGCTTCCTCGACGACCGCGGCGCCAAGCTCGCCGTACCCCGCACCACGCGCTTCGACGTCCGGGGTGTTGGTCGCCTCTTCCCAGAGCTGATCGAACTCGTCGTTCTGCGAGTTCTTCGGGTTGAGGCCGAGGCCCGTTGGCATCAGGAGCTGCTGCGCGTCGATGAAGGCCCCCTGACCGCCGAGCCCGGTGACCGAGGAATCGAATGGTGCGTACTCCTCGGCCCCCATAGTCCCTGGGGGCAGTGCCGTGATCTCCAGAGTGACGCCCACTGCGCTGAAGTAACTCGCCAGGGCCTCCGCCAGAGGGGTGTCACGGGCAGCCACCGGCAAGGCGGTCGTGAAGGTGAATCCGTCGGCGTACCCCGCTTCAGCAAGCAAATCCCGCGCTTTCTCGGGGCTGTACGGATATTCCTCCT
>JBQDJW010000149.1:0-6471 GCA_052086425.1 Pseudoclavibacter sp.
GTTGATCCGCGGCGCCGTCGAGACGGCCGAGCCCCGCGAGCGCTGGGCCGGTATCCAGGCCGCACAGGTCGACGGCGCGCACTTCGATCGCGACGCGGGCGACCCGAATGCGCCGGCAGACCTCGTCGACCCCCGCGCCCTCATGCGCGAGCTCGACGCGATCGTGCCCGAGAACCGCATCGTCGCGTCGGACGGCGGCCACTTCCTCGGCTGGGTGCACTATCACTGGCGCCTGTCCGCGGCCGACAGCATCACGCTCGTCGGCACGCAGTTCCAGTCGATCGGGCTCGGGTTCCCGAGCGCGCCAGGCGTCGCCGCGGCCGCGCCGGATCGCACGCTCGCGGTCGTGACGGGCGACGGCGGCGGGCTCATGGCGCTCGCCGACCTCGACTCTGTCGTTCGCAGCGCCCCAAGCGCCATCATCATGGTGTTCAACGATGCCGCCTACACGGCAGAGGTCACGCAGTACGGCACGCTCGGGCTCGACGAGAGCGCAATGCTCATCGATCGCGTCGACTTCGCGAAGTTCGCCGAGGGCGTCGGCGCCACCGGCGTCGTCGTCCGCACGCTCGACGACCTCGCTCCCGTGCGGGAGTGGGCCGCGAACGGGGCGAAGGGCAGCATCCTGCTCGACTGCCGCATCGATGGGTCGATCGTCGCTCCGTACCAGCAGGAGATCATGGCGAACATGCACAAGACCGCCAAGCGCATCCGGCGATAACCGGATGCGAGACGGGGGCCGCGCGAATCGCCGCGCGGCCCCCGTTTCGCTTACTCGTCGAGCGCGAGCTCCTTCGGCAGCTCGAATTGCTCGGAGGCGAGCTCCTCGACGTTCACGTCTTTGAACGTGAGCACCCGAACCTGTTTGACAAAGCGGTTGGAGCGATAGATGTCCCACACCCACACGTCGTTCATCGTGAGCTCGAAGTAGAAGTCGTGTTCGGTGTCGCGGCGCTGCAGGTCGACCGTGTTCGCGAGATAGAAACGTCGCTCGGTCTCGATGACGTAGCGAAACTGCGTGACGATGTCGCGGTATTCGCGGAAGAGCGCGAGTTCGAGATTGCGCTCGTATTCGTCGAAGGTGTCCTCGTCCATGATCGCCCCAGTCTAGGCGCCTCCTGCGTGTTCGGGGCGCCCGTCCCGCTCAGGTTCGGCATCGCGCAGCCATGTGCGGCGATGCAGGTCCGACGCCCCGTGCTCGCGGATGGCGGCGTAGTGCGCCGCGGAGCCGTATCCGGCGTTCGAATTCCACGCGTAGTCGGCGTAATCGCCCGACTCGTGGGCCGCGCGCATGAGGCCGTCTCGCTCGACCTTCGCGACCACCGATGCGGCCGACACGACGGCGCAGTCGCGGTCGGCCTTGGGCCGCACCGTGATGTTCAGCGGATGCTCGAGGGCGGGAGACAGCCAATCGTGTGATCCGTCGAGGATCACAGCGGCGTCGGCGACCGGCACGGCCGCGGCGTGCAGCACGGCGAGCGCGCGCTTGGCGGCCGCGGCCAGGCACGCGACGATCCCGAACTCGTCGATCTCGGCCGCAGTGCAGTATCCGACCCCGCTCGCGAGCGTCCACGACCGTGCGCGCGGCTCGACCGCGAGGCGGCGCTTGGCCGTCAGGAGCTTCGAGTCGCGCAGCCCCTCGGGAAACCCCAGCTCGATCGCGCTCTGGCCGACCGCGCTCGCGCCGACGGCGACGGGACCGGCGATCGCACCGCGCCCGACCTCGTCGATGCCGATGACGACCGGGGCGCGGCCGATCAGGTGGCGCTCGAGCTCGAGCGTCGGGAGTGCGGCCGGCACGTCAGCTCGTCACGGCGGGCTCGCGCGACGGCACCTGGGCGAACACCTCTGGATAGTTGCCGAGCACGCCGAAGTGCTCGAACGGCCAATTGACGAGCACGGCGCGTCCGACGACGTGGTCGATGGGCACGAATCCGTCGAACGCGTCGTCCTCGTGATAGCGCGAGTCTTCGGAGTTGTAGCGGTTGTCCCCCATGACCCACAGGCTGTCCGGCGGCACCGTCACATCGAATTCGATCCCCGACACGGCCGAGTTGCCGCCGAGGTCGACGTAGGGCTCCGAGATCGCGACGTCGTTGATGACGAGCTGACCGTACGAGTTGCAGCACACGACGTGGTCGCCCGGCATGCCGATGACGCGCTTGATGAGACTGTTGTTGTCGTCGGAGGGCTTGAGCCCGACCGCTTCGAAGGCCCAGTCGGCGGCCGCTTGCACCGGCGATTTCTCAGGCACGGGCTGAGCGGGCAGCCAGCCGCCCGGATCGGTGAACACGACGACGTCGCCGCGCGAGAGCGGCACGAGGTCGGGCTGCAGCAGATTGACGATGATGCGGTCGTTGACCATGAGCGTCGCCTGCATCGAGGCCGACGGGATGTAATAGGGCCGGATCAGGAAGGTCTTGACGAGCACGGCGACGACGATCGCGATGACGGCGATGATCGCCACCTCTCGCACGAAGCTCACCAACGAGTTCCGGCGCCGCCGACCGGGCGATGCCTCGTCCAGATCCGCGGACGCGGACGCGGCATCAGCCGACGAGCCATTCGTCGCGACACCGGAGCGACCGTTCGCACCGCGAGCGCCTGGCGCGCCGCCGCGCTCGCCAGACCCGACCTGTTCGAGCAGTTGATCGGCGACGATCGCCGCCTCGGCGATCGTCGTCATCGGCAGGGTTTCCGGATGCACGGGGCTGCGGCGGGCGAGATCGCGGACGGCATCGCGTTCGTCGCGCGGGCGCCTGCGATGTCGGCCGGCGCGCTTGGCCCGCACGTGAGCGGGGCCGCGCCACGCGAGCAGCTCTTCGCGCTCCGGGAGGCCGTCGCCGTCGTTGTCGTCCGCGCCGTCCGCTGATTCGCCGCCCGCCACCCGGTTCCTTCCTGAAACAAAACACCCGTGGCTCCCACTGTGGGGAGCCACGGGTGAAAGCTTACGCTTACGCGTCGCGCTTCTCGCGGATTCGCGCGGCCTTGCCGCGACGTCCGCGCAGGTAGTAGAGCTTGGCGCGGCGAACCACGCCGCGCGACACGAGCTCGATCTTGTCGATGACCGGCGAGTGCACAGGGAACGTGCGCTCGACGCCGACCTGGAAGCTCACCTTGCGGACGGTGAAGGTCTCACGGAGGCCGGCGCCCTGGCGGGCGATGACGACGCCCTGGAACACCTGGACGCGCGAGCGGGTGCCCTCGACGATGTTGACGTGCACTTTGACGGTGTCGCCCGGGCGGAAGGACGGGATGTCGTCGCGCAGTGAGTCGGCGTCGACGGCGTCGATGAGGTTGGTCATGATTCGCTCTCTGCAACCGCACACAGGTCGGATGCGGGGGTCAGTTCAGTCTGAGATGCGGCGGCCGCGTAGCGGCGCCGCGAGCGTGCAACGCGAGACGCACGATTCCCCTGTGGCAGAACCGAGCCGCGGCACAAACGCTAATTCAACCATGCGCCCTACCGCTTCCGCAATATTCCGACGTTGCGAAGGTGAGCGGCACGACGACGCGTGCCGCGGCAGCGCGGGCTACGACTCGTCGTCCGCGCGCGGCGACGGCTCGAGCGTGATGACCTTTCCGGCATCCGGCCCCTCTGCCGGGCGCCGCGCGGTGCCGGACGGGCGGTGCTGCCGCGCACCCCCACCGGCCGAACCGCCGGTCGGGCCGGGTCCCGGAGCGCCTGTCTTCCGTGCCCCCGCCGCGTCCCCATTCGCCTCTCGCACGCGCGCTGCCTCGTCGGCGAGCGCCTCGAAGCTTCGCGTGGTCTCGATCCGCAGCCGCCGCCAGAGCCAACTGATGGCGGCGACGGCGATCACACCCGCGCCGATGAGCGCGAGCGTGCCGAATCCGCCGCCGATCGCACCGGCGACGAGCCAGGCGAGCCAGGCTCCGCCGAGCCACGCGGCATCCGACCACGCGACCTCGCGACGTTCACGCACATCCGGTCGCAACCACACGACGAGGCCGGCGATCGCCGCCGTGACGAAGGAGGCGGGCATCGCGATCAGGAGGAAGAAGAATTCCGCGGCGGAGGCGCCGTTGACGAGCCACCACACGAGCATCCAGATAGGGAACACGAATGGCATGAGGAAGAGGAGTCTGTGGATGACGCCGCGCATGTCGAAATGCTATTGCGGCGGGTTGCGAAGCAGCTGGCGACGACCGGTCCGTTCGCTGCAGGAGTACCGTAGTCGGGTGATTGAACTGCGCACCCCCGCCGAAGTCGAGGCCATGCGACCCGCGGGCCGCTTCGTGGCCGAGACCCTGCAGATGCTCGCCGACGAGGTCAAGGTCGGCACGAACCTCCTCGAGATCGATGAGATGGCGAGGAAGGCGATCCGCGACATCGGCGGCGACTCCTGCTACGTCGACTACCACCCGTCGTTCGGCGAATCGCCGTTCGGCCACTACATCTGCACGGCCGTCAACGACGCCGTGCTGCACGGGCGCCCCTTCGACTACGTGCTGCAAGACGGCGATCTGCTCACGCTCGACTTCGCAGTGCAGGTCGAGGGGTGGGTGGCCGACTCGGCGCTGTCGTTCAGCGTCGGCACGCCGAGGGAGGCCGACCAACGGCTGATTCGGGCGACCGAGGAGGCCCTCGCGGCGGGCATCGCCGAGGCGGTCGTTGGCCAGAAGATCGGCGACATCTCGCACGCCATCGGCGCGGTCGCGAAGTCGAACGGCTACCCCGTGAACCTCGAATTCGGTGGCCACGGCGTCGGCCGGACGATGCACGAGCCGCCGTCGGTGCCGAACCGCGGCCGCCCGAAGCGCGGTGTCCCGCTGCGCCCCGGCCTCGTGCTCGCGATCGAGCCGTGGTTCCTCGAGACGACCGACGAGATCTTCCAGGATCCGGACGACGGCTGGACGCTGCGCAGCGCCGACGGTTCTCGCGGCGCGCACAGCGAGCACACGGTCGCGATCACCGAGAACGGACCGCTCGTCCTCACGGCGCGGGACTGAGCGCGAAACCCCGCACCCGGCGGGGCTTCGCGCTTCGAGGCGACCGTGCTACGGAGCCGGATAGTCGTCGGCGTTGAGCACCCAGCCGGCGTCCGAGAAGTCCGCGCGCGGCGGTGAGAAGATGTCGATCAACCGCTGATGCGGGCCGATCCCTTGCGTCGTGTGGACCGTCGGCGGCGGAATGATGCAGATCGACGGCGTCGCGATCTCGCGGTGCTCGTCGTCCCGCCACTGCGTCGAGTCGGGCCCCCAGGGGTACCGGATGTGGTGCACGAACGTTCCCTCGAGCGCGAGGGAGATCTGCTCGAAGTCGTCGTGGTGGTGCGGTGAGAGCTTGATCGGGTCGCGAGGAGCCGGTTCTTCGGCCAGGAAGTTGATCATGAGGTTCGTGGTTCGGAAGATTCGCCCGAAACGACCCTCGGCGATCGGCGTTTCGGCGAGCCGATAGACGCGCAGCGCGTACCCGTCGACCGGATCTGGCCACGGCACCAGACTCGCTGCCCGCGCATCCGGCTCCGCGTAAGCATCGGCGTTGAGCGCCCCATCGCGAAGGTCGTCGGCGACCGTGGAGAACAGACGGATGAGCACGCCATCGGTCATCGCCTCGACGCGGCTGTCCCCCGGCGGCACGACAACGCACGCCTCTTCGTCGATCTCGACGACCGCGTCGCCCGCGTTCACGCGGATCGATGCGCTCTCAGGATGCATAAGGACCGTGTACTCATCGGGCTGAGCGACTCGTTCGAAGACGTCACCAGCCTTTGCCTCCGTATACGCCACCACGACGTTGGTGGCCCGCGCGATCCATGTCCGGCTGCCGTGAGCGGCGACCTCGCTCGGCTCGAGGTTTCCGAACTCGATCCACTGCGATGCCTTGATCGGTGTCGACGGATCGATGGGGGCCGCGGTGTCTGCCGGGGCGAGTGTCGATCGGATGTCGTCGTTTGCGTACGTCATGCGTGTCTCCCTTCCACATTGTCGATTCGCGGCGTCGCGCCGGATTCTTCCCGCGCGGCGGTGTCGCGCCCCTTGAGTTGCAGCATCCTGCGGGCGTCGTCGGGGGTCGCGATGGGTCTGCCGAGGTCGTCGAGCGCGGCGCGGATCTTGTCGACTTGCTGCGCGTTGCTCGTCGCGAGCCGTCCTCTGCCGATCCACAGGTTGTCCTCCAGTCCGACCCTGACGTTTCCGCCGAGCCACGCGCTGTGCGTCGTGAACGGCATCTGCTGGCGACCTGCGGCGAACGCGGAGAAGAGGTAGTCGTCGCCGAAGAGCGTGTCCGCGATCGACACCATGTGCGTGAGATTCGCGTGGTCGGCGCCGATGCCGCCCAGAATGCCGAACACCCCCTGGATCAGGAACGGCGGCTTCGCCAACCCCTTCTCGGCGAAGTGGGCGAGGGTGTAGAGGTGCCCGATGTCGTAGCACTCGTATTCGAAACGGATACCGAGCCCGTCACCCAGTTCACGCAGTGCGTACTCGATCTGCGCGAACGAGTTCACG
>JBQDJW010000150.1:0-6083 GCA_052086425.1 Pseudoclavibacter sp.
GATCCCGCGGATTGACTCACCGCGCCATCGACCAGGACGCGGGCGTCCCTCCCGGGACGACGACGAACTATTCCCTGCGTAGGGAAGCGCGGCTCGGGGGCCTGTTCGGAAGAATCGGAAGGCGCCTCGACCCCACGCCGGACGATTCGGCCAAGTCCACCGAACTATCACGCGGGCACGCTCTGATCGACTACAGCGCGAGATCGTGGGACGCCTGACCGCCGAACCCGAAATCGCTCGCGCCCTGTTCGAGCTCCGACTCGACTCCACACGGCGCCCCGACCTCTCCTCCGCCCTCACGCCGTGGCTTCGCACGGACTTCGAAGCCGATATCGCGTTCACCCAGTCGAACGGATTGCCCGGCGGACGTAGGGAGATCGCGCAATTTGAATATGCGATCGACGGCCTGCTCTTCGACCGGGTGACGACCCCGATCGCCCCGGACCTCGAGAGCGATGAACTCATCGATGTCCTCGTGACCGGACTACTCCCCGACGAATGAGCAATTGCCTACTTCACTGGCCTGCACGACAGAGTTCGAGTGCCGCGGTCAATTCGCAAAGGGGGCCTTGGAAGTACTAGGTATCGTCCCGCCGTGCTATCGCTGGCGCCCGCATATCCGAATCGAACTTCGGAGCTGTTCGACCCGACCGCGACGAGGGCAACTTGCGATTCTCGCGTTCGAGCTTGCGGCCCCGTTCGGACGCGCTCGTTCTGACGCCCTCACGAGCTCCCGCATCGACCAGGCTCAATTGGAAACGGCATCGAACCGAGGACGCTTCAGTCACACGTCGAGCCGGATCTCCCAACGTGCTGTCGCAGAAGGGCCTGAGCCGGTTCTGTGATATGCGACCGTCGGATGAGATGGCGCTGACCCATCACCGACTGCGTCGAGGAGAGCCTCGCTCTCCCGCGCACGCGCCGGCTCTGAGGGTCAGGCGAGCACGTCGACGGGGAAGAGCTCGGTACGCGCCACGACTCGATCCCGCTCGTCAGAGAGCGCCATACGTCGCGGGTCCAAGATATAGGCGTCGAGCGCTCCTTGGGAGGGGAACTGGAATATCTGCACCTCGCGGGGATTCGCGTCGTCCGTGGTGCTGCGGATGCGCTGCACGACGCGTCCGCCATGTTCGGGAACGACGGCGACGACACGATCCTCATAGCGCTCAAGACCTTCTTCTTGCCCCGGCCGCGCCCACAGAAGGCAACAGACTCGCACGACGGATTCATCACTCATGAAGACAACTTAGCTCTCAGCTCACACGTCGATGTGAACACGTCGTCGAGACTCGGAGCGGCGAGCGAAGGCGACGTCGGACGAGCTCCGACACCGCCCATGGTCTTTCGCCTTCGGGTCGAGAACTTCACCGCGAGCTCAATCGATCAGACCGTTTCGGAAGGCGATGATCGCGGCCTGCACGCGATTGCCGATTTCGAGTTCATCGAAGAGCTGCGACACATACTGCTTCACCGTTCCCTCGGACAGGTGCATGGACGCAGCGATCTGCGCGTTCGAGAGCCCCCGGCCGATGTGGGTCAGCAGTTCCAGTTGGCGCGACGAGAGGGTGCGCGCGAGATCTCGTCGTGATGTCTCGGCACGATGTCCCTCCTGCTCGCGCGATGCCAGCCAGCGTGCGACGCGGGGGGAGAACGCGCCGCCTCCGCGTGCGAGTGCGCGGACTCCGCTGATGAGCTGCTGCGGCTCATCAGACTTGAGCAGGAATCCGAGCGCCCCCGAGCCGATGGCGTCCGAGAGGAGATGGTCGTCCGAGAACGTCGTCAGCATCGCGACCGGAAGATCCGGTCGACGCCGACGGATCTCGCGCAGGGCATCTATGCCGTTCAGATGCGGCATCTGGATGTCCAGGAGGACGACATCCGGCCTGTGGGCGTCGACGGCTTCGATCGCCTCGGATCCGTCCGCCGCATGTGCCACGATCTCGATGTCCTCAGCCGAGGACAGGATCGTGGCGATCCCCGCGCGAACAATTTGGTCATCGTCGGCGACCAGGACGCGTGCCGGCACGGTGCTCGCCTCGTCGATCCGGTCTCCTGTCATGATGCTGCCACAGTCCCCGTTCTGCTGACCTGTCCAGACGCGAAACAGACGACGAAGACGTCGACCCGTTCGAAGAAACTGATCTCTGCCTCGTAGTAGAAGCACTCCTCGTCTGCTCGGGGAGGGAAGTCGTCGCGGGGCGGATCGAGCATCTCAAGCGCGGGGAGCATCCGTTCGACAATCTCCCTGTCGTCACCCGCCGCTACTTCGGAGAACTGCGATTCGCTGATGACCGAGAGCACGCCGGCGAGGACGAAGTAGCCGACGGGGACGAACGCGACCGCGCTCGCGATCGCGATCGGCAGCGCGAGTGCCGCTCGGCTGGCCCGCGATCGGACCGAGGCGGCGGCGTTCTCGGCGGCGACGACATCGCCCGGATGGGAGGCGCGGTCGACCGACGGCCGTGCATGAACCGGAAGGGTGAGCACGACTGAGAACCTGTCTGGGCCGCGATCGACCTCGAGCTCGCCGTCGAGCATCTCGGCTCGGTGGCGCAGCCCGTGAAGGCCGAATTCCGAACTTCGCGGGTTCCGTTGAGGACCACGCGCCGGGAGTAGGCTGCTTACGCGCGCGACGACCCGCTCTTCGCCCGCCGCGACATGAACGGTCACGCGCTCTCCTGGGGCGTGTTTGGCCGCATTGGTGAGCGTCTCCTGAATCATGCGTGCGACGGCGTTTGACGCTTCGTCGCTGAGCCGGTCGGCGAGGCTGCTGTCGATGTGCGCGTCGACGGACATGCCTGCGTCTCGTGCTCCGGCGATCGCATCCTCAACTGTCGGAGGCGCCGACCCGATAAACGGATCCTCGGAATGCCGCAGAAGTCGAACGGCGAGCCCGAGTTCATCGGACGCCTCGGCCGCCGTCTCCCTGATGCTGGCGACCTGTGCCCTGTCGTCGTCCGAGAGTGACTTCGCCAGGGACAGCTGTCCCAGGCGGACGGCGATGAGCGTGAGCGAGTGTCCGAGACCGTCGTGCATCTCAGCAGCAAGTGTCATGCGCTCTCGCTGCAGGGCGGCCTGGGTTTCACCTGCTCGTCGGCGGGACTCGACTGCGGCCAGCTCCCAGCCGCGCCGTTGGAACTCCTGTCGCTGGTGCATCGCACGACGAATCAGGAGAGGCGCCGCAAGGACCAGGGCCGTCAGGAGGCCGAAGACGAGGCCCAGCACGACCTCGTCGAAACGCGCCTCCGGTAGGCGCACGGCCACCGCCGTCGCCGTGGATGCACAGAGAACCGCGCGCACCAGCACGTGCGGCGTGAGAAGCACCAGAACGATCGCCGCGATCGCCACGATGGCCAGGGTCAGCACCGGTGCGTCTGACAGCCAGCCAGTGGACGCGGCCGCGCCGAGGGAGATCAGACCAGCCACGACCGTCTGCCGTCGACCTTCGCGAGGGCCCTCATTCATGCCTTCAACGTACTTGAGCGGCGCGGCGCGAGGAACTGACTTTCGTTAGTGTGACTGCACGCTTTCGGGAGTGTCGGAGCGATGTTCTGCGCGCTTAGCGTCGAAGGCATGACCGACATCATCCAGGGGCTGCTCGAGCAGGCCAGTGCTCACATCCCGCTCCTTCTGGGATGCGCCGTGCTGTTCGCGGCCGCCGACTCCGCCCTCGGCATCGGTGCGATCGTGCCTGGCGAGACTGGCCTCGTCCTGGTGGCTGTGGCCCTGGCTGACCGACCGGAGGTTGTCCTGCTCGCGGTCATCGCCGCTGCACTGGGCGCCTTCATCGGCGATCACGTCGGCTTCGTCGTCGGCCGTCGTCTCGGGCCGAGGCTCGGAGAGACGAAGATGATCCGACGGCTCGGCGTCGACCGATGGGACAGAGCGCGCGACCGGATCTCCGGGAACTGGGGTGCCGTGCTCGTCGCGCGGCTCCTCCCCGGGATCCGCACCTTCGTCGCGGCGGCGGCGGGTGCTTCTACGATGTCCTACGCACGTTTCGCGTGGGTGTGTGCCCTGGCGGCGCTGGTCTGGGCCACGATATGGGTCGCAGGAGGCGCCATCGTCGGAAGGGCGCTCCTCGAACTCGCCGAGCAATACTCGCTCCCCTTCGCCGCGGTCGCCGTCGCGACTGCCGCAGCCTGGCTTCTGCTGAGGCACAGGAAGGAGAGTCGAGTATGAGCGGCGATTCGACGAGCAGGCGGCGTAACCGGTGGGCGACGATTCCGAACGCCGTCACTCTCCTGCGCCTTGCGCTGGTGGTGCCTATCGCGATTCTGATCGCCGACTATGCACATCCCACTCTCGCGGTCGTTCTGCTGGCCGCTTTCGCAGCCAGCGATTGGGTGGACGGATACCTCGCGCGCAGACTCGATCAGACCAGCAGAATTGGCGAGATGCTCGACCCGATCGCGGATCGCGTCGGCGTTGCGGTGATCGTGCTCGCCCTCGTCATCGCCGGACATGTGCACATCTGGACGGTGCTGCTCATCGCCGTCGTGGATGTCTCCGTCATCGTCACGTACCTGATCACGCATCCGGACCGTGCGCCGGAGGTGTCGTGGCTCGGGAAGATCCGCACGGCAGTGCTCATGACAGGCATCGCGCTCGTCGGGCTCGGTCTGCTGCCGAGCTTTCACCCCGTCGGAGTCGCAGGCGCGATTGTGTGCGCAGTCGGTGCACTTCTCCACCTCGCAGCGGGACTCGGATACATGAAGTCACTCGCTCAGGGCACGGGCAGCGAATGAATAGGGGAACGTTTCTGACGACACTGGGTGTCATGCTCCGTTCAACTGCGGACAGCGGGCATGACCGAGTGTTCACACAACAGGCTCCCCACACGAGAGGGCGACGCGTACGACTAATGGTCTGCGCCGCGGAGCCGTTCCGGTGACACCCTCTGGGACGACTTGCGGCCTTACTCTCGGCATACGACTGCGGCCAGATTGGCCAGGGCCTGATTCCTGAATCACTGCAGGACAACCTTCAGCGCGAACCGCTTGGGCTCTCTACCGCACGGTCAGCGGAGCTGACGTGCACCGACAGGAGTGCCGTTCGAACTGAACTCGAGGCGACGCAACAAAGTCCCACTTGGCTGTTCGGACCAACCGGCGAACATCACATGCCCTGCAGCAATTCCACGAATTCATCGACCGCCATGTCGAGCAGTTCATCTTGGCGGAGCGCCGCGGCATTGAGCAGACTCCCATCGACGACCGCTGTCGCAAGGGAGACGGACACCTGCGTGAAGCCGCACGCGTCCAGCAGCTCACGAAGCTCGCGGTCCATCACCTTCCGATGCTCGCGCATGCGCAGCGAAAGCCGTTCCGACTCTCGTGAGCAGTCCACGACGACCCCGACGTAGCCCTTCAGGGTCGGATCACTGAGATCGGGCCCATAGAACGCGAGCACGAACAGTTCCGCGACTTCGCGTCGCGCCACTCCCCCGACCGCGCGTGCCAGGGCGTCGGCAGCGGCCGCACTGCGGAGCTCCTCGAGCCGGTCCACCGCAGCCAGGAGCAGATCCTCCCTCGTGGAGAAGTAGTACCTGATGGACCCCAGAGGTACCTGCGCGACATCGGCCACATGCCGGTGCGTCGCCGACGCCATCCCGCGGTCCAACAGCAGTCCGATCGCGGCCTGCACGATCGCCTCGCGACGCTTCTTCCCTCGCCCCTGTACCGCCATCCTGAAACCCTTCGCACAAACTTGTACAATCGTATCACTTTCACGTATTGTTCACCGTGGAATCACTCACTGAGACGACCGCCCGCACTCCCGCGTCAGAGGGCCCTTGATTTTCCGAAGAGATCATCCATGACACGCACCATGACATCCGCCCCGGCACGCACCACTCCGGTTGTCGTCATAGGGCTCGCCGCCATTACGGGTCTCGTCCCGTTCGCAATCGACATGTATCTCGCGTCTCTGCCGGACATCGGCAGAGAGTTCAGCGCCCCAACGTGGGCGACGCAGCTGACGCTCACCGGGCACCTGCTCCTTCTCGGAGCCGGCCAGCTCGTCGCGGGTCCAATCACGGACACGGTCGGCCGACGCCGCCCGCTCATCGTCGGACTCGCGCT
>JBQDJW010000150.1:6093-6465 GCA_052086425.1 Pseudoclavibacter sp.
CCGCGGTGGCCCCGAACATGTCCTGGCTCGTCGCCGCTCGACTCATCCAGGCGATCGGCGGAGCGCTCGCCGCTGTCGTCGCCAACTCCACCGTGCGTGACAAGGCATCGGGACATGCAGCCACCCAGTTGTTCGCCGTCCTCATGACGGTGACGGCAGTCGCCCCGATCATCGCTCCTGCCATCGGCGGATGGCTGGACGCCGCCCTCGGGTGGCGCTCGGTCTTCTGGGTGCTCGCGGCACTCGGTGCGCTGACCTTGCTCTATGCGCTCGTATGTCTGAAGGAATCGCACCCAGCAGAACGTCGAAAGCCCCTGGCGCTCGGCGCGACCATGCGGGGCTACGGTGCACTGCGGTCCAGCCGAGGTTTCG
>JBQDJW010000151.1:0-6385 GCA_052086425.1 Pseudoclavibacter sp.
CTCCTTGTTCTGCGAGTGCCGGACGGCAGTCGACCGCACCGACGACGAGTCGAATCGGTCTACGTCCGATCCTTCAGGAGTTCGTCGCGAACCTCCTCCGAGATGCCTTCTTCGGCGGCGCTCGGGCCATCGGCCGGTGGAAACGACTCGCCGAGCGATGGCGGCATGGAGCCGTTGCGGTAGATGTCGTACGAACCCTGCGACGGGCTCCAGGTCGTCGTCTCCCAGTCGGGAACGTAGTTGCGATAACCGCCCGTATTGAGCTCGACCCGCATGGTCGACGGCTCGCGGTAGTACAGGAACGATTGCTCGCCGATGCCGTGGATGGTCGGCCCATACTCGATTCCCGTGCCGTGCTCCATGAGCAGGTCGGCCGCGATGAGCATCTCCTCGCGGGTGTCGTACCAGAACGCGAAATGGTTCACTCGGCCGGGTCGCGTCGAACCGTCGAGCACGATACCGAGGTCGTGCGATTTCTCGTTCGTCGTCAGCACTGAGAACACCGAGAGCGGCGCCTCGTCGAGCACGGTGCGCGCCATGACGCGGAATCCGAACACGTCGCTGTACCACTGGGCGAACGCATCGACGTCGCTCGCGCACACGGTCACGTGGTCGAGCTGGCGGGGCGCCCCGGCGAGTCGCGGGCGACGCTGTGGCCGATCGGGGAACGTCGAAGCGAGCTCGCCCGCTTCAGAACGGTGGTGGACGGCGTCCCAGTGCACGACCATGGTGTGCCCCCACGGCCCGGTGAATCGGAAAGCACGGCCGATGTCGCGCCCGTCGAACCACTCGCCGATACCACCGGCCTCCTCGATACGCGTCACGAGCGACTCCAGCGCCACGGCGCTCGACGTTCGCCACGCCATCTCGCGCAGCGACGGTTCCGGCCCCTCGGCGATCACGAGGCTGTAGCTGTAGTAGTCGCCCCAGCACCGCAGGTACACGCCGTCGGCGTCGCGGCCGACCTCGGTGAGGCCGACTCGGTCGACGTAGAAGTCGACGGACGCCTCCACGTCGGGCGTCGTCAGTGCCACGTATGACAGGTGGGCAAGCGGTCCGATCATCGTTGATCCTCTCCTCGAGGCGCTCTGCCTTGCTCGACCATCATTCGACCGCCCGAGGACATCGAACAACCAGAGAATCGCTATGCTCGCTATCGGCTTCACCGATAGTTCTCGACGCAAAGGTGCTCGAACATGAACGATGAGCGACTGCTTTCCAGGCTCGATCTCAACCTCCTCGTCGCACTCGACGCGCTGCTGACCGAACGGAACGTCACGCGAGCAGCCGAACGGCTGCGCCTGAGCCAGCCGTCGCTGAGCGGTTCGCTCGCTCGCCTCCGTGTGCACTTCGACGACCCGCTGCTTGCGCGCCGCGGAAACCGGTACGAACTGACACCGCTGGCGATGCGGCTCGTCGAACACACGTCCGCGGCGATCTCGGCGGTGGCGCGCGTCTTCGAGAGCCAGGCACGATGGAACCCCGAGGAGTCGACGCGCGAGTTCACGATCCACGGCTCCGATTACGCCATCGCGGTCATCGCGCCACACATCACGCGCCTCGCCGCCGTCGAGGCGCCGGGCGTGAGATTCAGATTCGTGCCCACCTCGACGCAGGCGACGGACGGATTGATGGCGAGGCTCGCATCCATCGATGCGGTGATTCTGCCGCACGGAGTCGCATCGAACCGGCCCAACACCGAGCTCTGGCGCGATGACTGGCTCATCTTGGCTGCCGCCGAGCATCGGCGCGTACCCGACGCCTTCACAATGCGCGACCTCCAACACGCCGATTGGGTGTTCACGTACCAGGCGCCGGCCTCGTTCACGACAGTCGGTCGGCAACTCGAGCAGCTCGGCATGGAACCGCAGGTGCGGACCGTCGTCGAGAGTTTCGCGCTCTTGCCGCTCTTCGTCAGCGGTACGGACCGCCTCGCGCTGATACAGCGACGGCTCGTCCCTCTCGTCGCGCACGCCGGGGTCGACGTTCATGAGCTCCCGTTCGAGCCGACGCCGGTCATCGAGGCCCTCTGGTGGCACCCGACGCACGACAGTGACCCCGAGCACGAGTGGTTTCGCGGGCTGTTGGCCCGCGCCGCCGCATCACTGGGATGAGCACCGACCTGGAAAGCGCGACGACGCGCGAAACGCACTACGTGCACTCGGCGGCCTATAGCTGGCACCGATAGTCAGCATTGGCGAATCACGCTTCCCTGATGCTTCTCAGCCCCAAAGAGTGGTAGCAACCGACTGGCGACGACTGCCAGTGGAGTTCCACCACCATCAAGGGAGATGTCATGGAACATCGACGGTCAATTCGCTCATTCCGCGGAGCTGCGCTCACGGCACTCGCATCCGCGCTCGTCATCGCGACGGCGGCCGGCTGCACGTCCTCATCCGTGCCGTCGGACGACGGCGCGTCGTCCGACGGAGCCGGCGGCGACGGGGAAACGCTCTCGGTCACGGTCTCTCGCGGAGCGGTCAACATCGAGAATGTGCTGCTCGCCCAACAAGAGGGATACTTCGAGGAGGCGGGTCTCGACCTCGAGATGCTCGTGAACGACGCGGGCGGCGGCGGCGCCGCGACGAACTCGGCCCTCGTCGCCGGGGAATTCGATATCGGCGCGACGGATGCGGTCACGGCCATCCGGGCGATCAACGAGAACATCCCGATCGTGATCGTCGCGGGGACGAAGTCGGCGAAGCCCGACTACGAGGGCCCCGTCTCCGACGGCCTCATCGTGCCGCCGGGCAGCGACATCGCCGAGTGGAGCGATCTGAGCGGCGCCAAGATCGGTGTGCCCGAGATCGGCGGACTCCCGTATCTCACGGTCGTCACTGGACTCGCCGAGAACGGAATCTCGGTCGACGACGTCGAGATCGTTCCGCTGCCGCTCGATACGCTCGTCGCGTCGGCCGCGACCGGGCAGGTCGATGCCATCTTCACGTTCAGCATCTTCATGCTCTCGGCGCTCGACGAGGGATTCGAGCGAGTCGGCACGGGCGTGCGCGAGTTCCTTCCATACGCGCCGCAATCGCTCTGGGTGGCGACGGCAGAATTCGCGGAGGCGAATCCCGAGGTTCTGACGAGATTCCGGGACGCGCTCATCCAGGGAACCGAGTACGGCAACGAGAATCCCGACGCGGTCCGCGACATCTACCACGAATACACCGAGCTGCCCGCGCCGTTCATCGACGACGTCATGATTCTCGAACCGCTCGACGTCGAGTTCCAGCCCGAAGGGTGGGAGACCCTGCTCGGCGCCATGAAGGATGCCGGCGAAGTGCGCGACGACCTCACCTACGAGGAATGCGTCTGGGAAGGGGCGCGATGACCTGGACACAGGCTGTCCGGACGAACGCCGAGGAGTCTCGCGCGAGAAGTCGCGCGCCGCGCATACTCCTGTGGCGCATCGGGGTCGGCGCCGCTGGGCTTCTCGTCTGGGTCCTCGTCGTCGAGGCGGGTCTGTTCCCTCGGACCCTACTGCCGAGCCCCGTCGACGTCGTCATCAGCTTCGCCCGCGAAGTGCTCACGATCGACTACTGGCAGGCCGTCTATCTCACGCTCAGCGGCGCGGCGATCGGTTTCATCGCGGCGTCGGTCATCGGCATCGCGATCGGAGTTCTCACGGGAGGATCGCGTGTCGCCGACGAGTCGACTCGGTTCCTGATCGATTTCGGGCGTGCGTTCCCCGCTGTCGCACTCGTCGCCGTCCTGGTGCTCGTGCTCGGCCGAGGCATTGAGCTCAAGGCGGTGCTGGTCTTCGTCGCCGTGCTGTTCCCGGTGATTCTGCAGACGCAGCAGGGCGTTCGGCAGGTGCCGGTGTCGGTGCTCGAGACGGCGCGTGCCTTCCGCATCCCGCGCGCCCTGCTGGTGCGACGCGTCATGTTGCCGAGTGCGACGCCGTCGATCCTCACGGGCTTGCGCCTCGCCGCCTCGATCGGCGTGCTCGTCGCGATCGCGACCGAGGTGCTGAGCGGGTCGCCCGGCATCGGCAATCGCATCACGGTCGCGCAGATCGCGACCCAGTCGTCGTTGGCGTTCGCGTACATCGCGACCGCCGGAATCCTCGGGTACGCGCTCAACGCCGGTCTGCAGCGATTGCAGGATGCGCTCCTGCGCTGGCGCCCGGCAAAGGACGGTGAGTAGCGCGTGTCACGCACACTGATCGAAACGCTCGGCAGGTTCGCCCTGCAGGCGTGGCTCCCCGTGCTGCTCGTCGTCGCGTGGCTGCTCGCCTCGGCCGGCTCGACGTCTCCCTTCTGGCCGCCGCTGACGACGAGCATCGCTGCCCTCGGCGATTGGGCCACGTCGGGGGCGATGTGGGGCGACGCCGTCTTCAGCTTCGGCAACTACTTCATCGCGCTCTTCGCGGCCCTCTTCGTCGGACTCTCGGCCGGCGTCGCGATCGGGCTTCTGCCGCGGGTCGGGGAGGTGCTCCAGCCGTACCTCGACTTCTTCCGAACGCTTCCGATCGTCGTGTTCGTTCCCATCGTGATCCTGGTCCTCGGCGTCGGTCGCGGCCCGAAGATCTTCCTGATCTTTCTCGCCTGCGTCTGGCCGATCCTGCTCAACGCAATCGAGGGCGTGCGGGCGATCGCGCCGAGCGTGTTCGAAACCTCACGCGCCTTTCGAATCCCGCTGGCACTCAGCATCCGGCGCGTCGTCATCCCCGCCGCGATGCCGCACATCGCCATCGGCCTGCGACTGGCCGTCACCGTGGGTCTCGTCATGCTGCTCGTCAGCGAGATGTACGGCGCGGTCGAAGGTGTCGGGTACTTCATCTTGGAAAGCGGGCAGCGGTTTCAGCTGCCCCAGACCTGGGCGGGCACGCTGTTCATCGGCGTCATCGGGTGGGCGTTCACTGCGATCTATGCGGCGGCCGAACACCGCGTGCTGGCCTGGACGCGCGAGGGCGCGACGACGTCGTCGGCGCTCGGATCACGGAAAGGCTAGGAACGTATGGATCACAGGATCTCCGATGAGGTCGCGCTGAGCGCGACCCATGTCGCGAAGTCGTTCGGCGCGGGCGCAGATCGCACCGAGGTCATCGCCGACCTGCACCTCGACATCCGAACGGGTGATGTCACGTGCCTCGTTGGCCCGTCGGGTGTCGGCAAGACCACGCTGCTGCGCGTACTCGCCGGCCTGACGCCGCCGAGCGCCGGCGAGGTCACGCTCGCGGGAGCTGCGGTTGCGGGGCCGACGGAGCAGATCGCAGTCGTGTTCCAGGACTACCGGGGCTCGCTGCTGCCCTGGATGCGCGTGGCCGACAACGTTGCGTTTCCCCTCGAAGGCCGCGGCGTGCCGAAGCGCGAGCGACTGGCGAAGGCCGCCGAGGCCCTCGACGTCGTCGGCCTCGGCGGCAGCGCTGAGAAGTTTCCGTGGCAGTTGAGCGGCGGCATGCAGCAGCGCGTCGCAATCGCGCGGGCCCTCGCGTATGACGCGCCCATCCTGCTCATGGACGAGCCGTTCGGGTCGCTCGACGCGCAGACGCGCTTCGAGCTCGAAGATCTCGTGCTGCGCTTGCGGCGCGAGCTCGGCATCACGATCGTGCTCGTCACTCACGACATCGACGAGGCGGTGTACCTCGGCGACCGGGTCGTGGCACTTGGCGGCCGGCCATCGCGAATCGTCGACGACGTCGAGGTGCGTCTCGGCCGTGATCGCACCCAGTTGTCGACGAAGTCGGAGCCGCTGTTCGTCGAGCTCCGCACCCGCGTGTTCGGGGTGATTCAACAGCACGTCCTGCCGCAGACGGCCTGAGCCGGTCGCGACACGCCCGGGGCGCCGACTCCGCATCGCGGGTGTGCAGTTGTGCCCGGAGTGACCCGTCACTCCGGGCAATCGCGTACACGCTGCGCTGCGCCCCTACTGCAGGCTCTGCGCGAGCCCGATGAGAATGCCCTCCGGCCCGCGGATGTAGCAGAGCCGGTAAGCGCTCTCGAATTCCACGACCCCGTCGCTCACGAGTTCGGCACCGCGCGCAGTCGCCCGTTCGAGCACGTCATCGAGGTCGTCGACCTCGAACATGACGCGCAGGTAGCCGAGCGCGTTGACGGGCGCCCGCCGGTTGTCGGCGACGGTCTTCGGCTCGATGAAGCGCGAGAGCTCGAGACGGCCGTGGCCGTCGGGAGTGCGCATCATCGCGACTTCAACACGCTGCTGGCCGAGGCCGGTCACGCGGCCGGCCCACTCGCCGTCCGCCATGGCGCGCCCCTCGAGTTCGAGGCCCAGGTCGACGAAGAACTCCGTGACGGCGGTCAGGTCTTCGACGACGATGCCGACGTTGTTCACGCGGATCGACACGGCGGCTACCCCGGCTCTTCGCCGGCGAGGTGCGTGCCGAAGTTCACGAGCGCCTCGTCCCAACCGTCGTAGACAT
>JBQDJW010000152.1:0-6383 GCA_052086425.1 Pseudoclavibacter sp.
ACCGGGAAGTCCGCCAGCTCGAACTGCACGGCGTCGTTATTGACGAACCCCATGACGCCCTCGACCTTGCCCGATGTGAGCGCCGCCTGCTGCGTGAACCCGATCGACTGCAGGTCGATGTCGGACTCGGTCATCCCGCCCGCCTGCAGCAACGCGAGCAGCGCGAAGTACGTCTGCCCGAAGGGGCCCGGCGTCCCGATCGTGTGACCGCGCACATCCGCCGCGGTCTCGATCGGCGAATCCTCCGGCACGATCAGGGCCGCCGGGTACTCGTTGTAAAGGGTCGCGATCGACACCACGTCTGTGCCGTTGCTGCGCGACTGCACGATCTCATCGCCTCCCGCGTAGACGACGTCCTCGGTGCCGCCCTGCAGCGCCCCGAACAGGTCTTCCGACTGCCCGTGGTGGCGCAGCTCGACATCGAGCCCGACCTCGTCGAAGAATCCCTGCGCCTCGGCGACGTAGAACGGCGCGAACTGGATGTTCGGCGTATACGTGAGCCCGACGGTGAGCGTTTCGCCGCTGCCGCCGCCCGCCGAACCGCCGCCAGCCTCGCCGCCCGCGGGCGCGCATCCTGCGATGGCGACGACGATGGCCGCCGCCGCGGCCATGATCGCGACGGAACGACCGCCGCGGACCGGCCAGGCACGTCGCGCCTGCGGGACGTCGTGGCCGGCCGTGCCGAACTTTGAACGGATGCGCATGGTTGCCTCCTGGGGAATCCTCGGTGCCGAGGTGGTCAGCCGTCGACGTCGACGACGGGGATGGTTGCGGTGATCGCCTCGCTCGCGCGGCCGCGGGAACGGTTCTGCCGCCACACGACCCACACCTCGAGGAGGCGCAGCAGGGTGTAGAGGGAGACCGCCATCGCGACCAGCATCGTGAGGGTCGAGAACATGCCGACGACGTCATTCGCGCCCTGCGAGAGCGTGAGCAGCATGCCGAGCCCGTTGCCGCCCATCGTGAACTCGCCGACGACGGCGCCCGTGATCGACAGCGTCACGCCGCCGCGCACCCCCGCGAGCACGCTCGGCAGCGCGAGCGGCGCCTCGATGTGCCACAGCGACTGCCACGCGTTCGCTCCGTCGAGACGGGCGGCCTCGAGCACGTCCTGCGGCAGGTTGCGCACGCCGAGCGAGGTCGTGATGAGCATGGGGAAGAAGGCTGTGATGGCGCAGAGGATCGCGATCGGGAACAGCCCGTACCCGACCCACAGCACGAGCAGCGGGGCGAGCGCGATCGCGGGGAGCGCCTGCGACGCCGCGACGTACGGCGCAAGCGAGTAGTCGACGAGCGAGATGCGCGCGACCAGATAGCCGATCGGTACGGCGATGCAGATGGCGATGACCGAACCGGCGATCGCCTCGCTCAGGGTGGTCCATGCGTAGCCGAGCATCTCGCCCTGCGTGAAATCGCGCACGAATCGCGCGGCGAGCTCCGCCGGGGCGGGCAGGAAGCGCTCGGGAATCAGGCCGAGCAGGCTCGCCACCTGCCACAGCGCGAGCACGACCACGCCGAGCGCGACCGGCGCGAGCACGCGCGCGCGGTCAGCCAATGTCGTGGTGGCCTTCGCCATGGTTCCCGGGTACCCCTTCGTTGCTGGGCTCCGGGGCATCGTCGTACGGCCGCGTCGCCCCTCGGGATCTCCCGGCGGAGCGCGGCGCGATACCGCGAGCCGGGCGCACCAGTGCCGCCCGTGCGCGCCTCCCATCCGGACTTTGACCGTCGGTTCCGGAATCTCACCGGATCGGCATCGGTCTTGCGACCGACGCTCGCGGACTGTAACCGCCGGTTCGGATTTTCACCGACCCCGGAGCGCGTGACTCTTGGGCAAGATTAGGGGATACGCGACCACGTCGGGAAATCGCCGCCTCCGGGTCGCCGACCGCAGCATCCGGATGCCGTGGCCGGGCGATCGAGGCGAGTTACGCGGTCTCGCCCGCGAAGCGACGCTCGAGGTACTTCTTGGCGTTGGCCAGCTGGTTCTTCAGCGCGACCTGGGCGATGCCCTTGGCGAGCCCGAGCTTCTCGGCCATGCCGCCCGCGTTGAACTCGGCCTCGATCGTGAGCCCCGTCGTGGTCGGGCTCTTGGTCTCGCAGCGGAGGTCGAGCACGAACGGCACGCGCTGCGACTGCGACTCGTAGCGCGCGTGGTTCGGCGGGTCGACCTCGGTGGCCTTGGCCGAAAACGATGCGGTCTTGCCTGCGATCTCGACGACCCACTTCGTGGTGTCGGGGCCCGTGACCTCCATCTCCTTCACGAGCGAGAGGAACCTCGGCATCGTGTCGGGGTCGGTGACGGCCCAGAACACCTTCTCGGCTGGCACGTCGACGTCAATGGATTCGCTCACACGGGTCATGCGCGACAGCATATTGGGCGAGTGTGTCGGGTCGCGACGCGGAGGGTCTCGCGACCGACGTCTCCGGCCGGCGGCGGTGCGGCGTCAGGTGATCGTGAGCGGATCGTCGAGGGGCTCCCCCGACTCGCGCGACGCGAAGCACCAGTAGCTGCGCACGCCTGCGTCCCAGTCGCTCTGCGTCATGGCGTACATCGCCTCGATGCGGAGGTCGTCGATCTCGCGGGCGACGCTCGTGTTGAGCGAGGTCGGCGCTTGGCAGGCCCGCATCGACTCGGCGCGCAGGGCGGCCTCGCCCGGGTACTCGTCGACGGCCGCGAACTCGGTCGCCGAGACGATCGCGAAGAGCTCGGCGGCGTGCGGGCTCGTGCAATCGGCGAGGGCGAACTCGTCTTGCCACGCCGACGTGTAGGCGGCGTAGCACTGCCCGACGGTGAGCTGCCCGGCAGCGACGGTGCCGGATGCGCCGGGCCCGTCCGTCGGCGTCGCGACGGTCATCGGTGCGGGCTCGGGGGCGAACGGGTTCCACATGTACCCGAGCGTCGCGGTGCCGGCCGCGAGCACGACGGCGACGAGGGCTGAGATCCAGATGAAGCGGCGGCGGATGCGGCGGCGCCGTCGGACGGCCGCGTCGGGTTCGCGCCGCCGAGCCGCGTCGACGTCCGCCGTCGACGAGCGCGCGACGTCGCGCGGGGCCGGGCCGTCGACGTTCTCGGCGTCGCGCTTCGCGGCGGCCTTCATCGCGACGGCCATGGCACCGGATGCGGTGGGCGCGTCGGCGATGTGCGCGGCGTGACGAGAGGCGCTCGTCGGCGCGAACGGGACGGACTCGGCGATCGGCGCATCCGGCGCGTTGCGGGGCTGAGGCACGCTGTGGGGCTCAGGCGCGCTGTGGGGGTCAGGGGCGCTCGAGGTGCGCGGCGCGCCATTTGCCGTCGGGATCGCGCCGGTGGGGACGTCCGCCTGGTCGTCGAACGCAGGCCCGCGAGGGGTTCCGGGGACCCGGGACGCCTGGGCCGACGAGCCCGTCTGCGTCGTCGTCGCGCGCGGAAGTGCGACACCGGCGGCGGGCGTCGGCGTCTCGAACTCGGCGGCGTCGCCGTCGCGCCCGGCGTCATCGCCACCATCCGGCGCGGCCCAGTCGAACTCGCCGTGCGCGCCCCCGCGGTCGGTCATGCCGTTTCGGCCAGCCCCAGGTCGTTCAAGTCGAACGCGTACCGGTAGGGGAACCCGGCGTCCTCGATGCGGGCGCGGGCGTCGGTGTTGCGGTCGGCGATGACGGCGACGCCGACGACGATCGCGCCGACCTTCTCGAGGGCCTCGATGGCCTTCAGAGGCGAGCCGCCGGTCGTCGAGGTGTCTTCGAGGACGACGACGCGCTTGCCTTCGACCTCTGGACCCTCGACCTGCCGGCCGCGGCCGTGGTCCTTCGGCTCCTTGCGCACGACGAACGCGTCGAGCGTGCGACCCTGCGCGACGCCCTGGTGCAGCACGGCGTTCGCGAGCGGGTCGGCGCCCATCGTGAGGCCCCCGACGGCGTCGACGCCCTCGTCGCCGCCGAGCTCGTCGACGAGGTCGAGCAGCACACGCCCGATCAGCGGCGCCGCGCGGTGGTCGAGGCTGAGCTTGCGCAGGTCGATGTAGTAGCTGGCCCGCTGGCCGCTGGTGAGGGTGAAGTCGCCGTGGAACACGGCCTCGTCACGGATGAGTTGGAGCAGGGCGGCGCGGTCGTCGTTCACGCGCCACAGTCTATTGCCGTCACGCGAGCGCCTGGCCTGCTATTGCCATCGCGCGAGCGCCTGGCGCCCGCTCACGCCCGCGCGGCCTCGAACACTCCGCGAACAGGGCTCACCGAAGACTGCGCAGTTGTGGCTGCTCTGTGCGGACCAGAACAACCACAACCGCGCACCTGGCGATTGGGCTGCGGCGTTCTCGCCAGAGACGGTTCGGTCGCCCCGCGGCTTCTTCGCGTAGCGCGTGCAGTCGCTCTGCGACCTTCTCGAACGTCGACTCCACCCGTGCGACTTCCATTTGAATCGACTCAGCGGCACTCCGCGCGAAATAGCGGCCTGGGGGTGTCGCTGAGTCGATTCACATTGCAGGAATCTGGCACGAGCGCGTCGAGATGGCAGTGCGATGGGGGTGCGACGGGAGTGCGACGGCGTGGCGACGGAAGTGCGACGGCATCGCACCGGCGCGATCCTGTGCGAGGGGTTGACACACATAAGTTTGCGACGCAAACTTATTTGCATGAACACCAACGAGGCGGGGAACGGCGGGGCGTCACACGGCGACGGTCGGGAGCAGGGCAACGGTCGGGAGCACGGCGCGCGCGGAGCATCCCCCGGCATCGGAGCCAACGCGAACACCACCGCCGTCGACTCCGATGCCCCGCTCGAGCTCGGCGAGATGGCCGAGCTCATGAGGTCGCAGCAGCGCAAGGCCCGCAGCGGCGACGCACGCATCATCTCGGTGATGCTGCTCATCTGGGGCATCGTCTGGTTCGTCGGTTTCACGATCCTGTGGAGCGGGGAGACCGGCGGCAACCCGTGGTTCCGCATACCGACCCCCATCGACGCCCTCGTCTTCGCCGCCCTGATGATCGTCGGCGTCGCCGCATCGGTCACGATGGGCATTCAGCTGGGGCGCGGCATGCGCGGCGACTCGGCGACGTCGGGGACGATGTACGGCGTGTCGTGGATCGTCGCGATGATGGGCGCGAGCACGCTGCTCGGCGGATACCAGCGGAACGGCCTCGAGGGCGAGCTGCTCTGGCTCGTCGCCCCGGCGATCTTCGTCTCGACGGTCGGAATCATGTACCTGGTCGGCGCTGCGATCTGGCGCTCGTGGCCCCTGTTCTTCCTCGGCGCAAGCACGTTCGCGATCGCCTGCGTCGCTACGTTCGTCGGCACGCCGCACCACTCCCTCGCCTACGCGATCGGCTCGATCGTCGTGCTGCCGCTCTTCGCGTGGTGGTCGTGGCGAAGCATGCTCATCCGCGGCGATGCCGGCGACCGATCGGCCACTCCCGGTCGCGCGCCCGCGACCGGGGGCCGAGGGCGGGCGGAAGCGTGAGCCCCATGGCCGGGCTCGACCCCGTGATCCACGCGCCGGCGCGCCTGCGCATCATGACAACGCTCGACGAGACGCTCGCCGACGGAGACAGCGTCAACTTCCCGCGCCTGCGCGAACTGCTCGACATGACCGCGGGCAACCTGACGACCCACCTGTCGAAGCTCGAGAACGCCGGCTACGTCGCGATCGAGAAGGCATTCGAGGGCCGCAAGCCCGTCACGCGCATCTCGCTCACGCTGGCCGGGCGCGCCGCGTTCCGCGAGTATCGCACGACGCTGCTCGATCTCATCGGCCGGGGCTGAGTGCCGTATGCGGCGCTCAGCCGCCCACAGCGGCAACGGCGCCCGCGACCGCCTCGGCGACGATGCCGAGCGGACGATCCCAGTCGTGCGAGAGCGTGAATCGCACCGACGTCTGCGCGACACCGGGCTCGATGCCGATCGCGACGAGCACGTGAGACGGCTCGTCGCTGCCGGCCGCGCAGGCCGAGCCGCTCGACGACACGATGCCGCGGCGCTCGAGCTCGAGCAGCACGGCCTCGCCGCTCGTGCCCGCGAACGTGAAGCTCGCGGTCCCCGGCAACCGATGCACCGCATCCCCCGTTAATCTCGCCGTCGGCACGCGCGCGAGCACCCCGCCGATCAGCTCGTCGCGCAGGGCCGCGACACGCGCGGCGGCGGCCTCCCGCTCGCCCTCGGCGAGTTCGAGGGCGGTCGCGAGGGCGACGGCGCCTGCGACGTCCTCGGTTCCGCTGCGGCGTCCCCGCTCCTGCCCGCCGCCGTGCAGCAGGGGCTCGACGGGCACGCGGCCGCGCACCGCGAGCGCACCGGTGCCCTTGGGCGCGCCGAGCTTGTGCCCGGCGATCGATATCGCGTCGACGCCCAGCTCGCGCGCACCGAGTGGCAGCCACCCGGCCGCCTGCACTGCATCGAGGTGCACGGGGATGCGCGG
>JBQDJW010000153.1:0-5343 GCA_052086425.1 Pseudoclavibacter sp.
CCCAGGGCGAGTGGCCCGGGTGCGAGCGACTTGGCCGCCCCCGACTGGCAGCTCGTCGCCGAGCTCATCGAGACCTCGTACCGCCTCACGGCGTCGAAGTCGCTCGTGCGCGAACTCGACGCGTCACGTCGCGGCGCCTCGGAGACTAGCGCGTCGAACTCCGGCACCGACGAGCCCGACCAGGCGGACCAACCCGCCTGACGACCAACCCGCTTGACGGCCTCACCCCTCGGGCGACCTCACCCCTCGGGCGCGGCGTTCGCAAGACGCCCGCCAGACGCTTCGAGGTAGCAGGTGCCGCACAGCGCCTCGTACGTCACGTCGCCCTCGTCGATCGCGATTTGCCCGCCGTCGAACACGAAATCGCCGTCGATGATGCGCCCATTGAAGATCGCCTTCCGCCCGCAGCGGCAGATCGTCTTGAGCTCCTCGATCGTGTGGGCGACGTCGAGCAACCGCTGACTTCCCGGGAACGCGTGCGTCTGAAAGTCGGTGCGGATGCCGTAGGCGATCACGGGCGTGTCGTCGAGCACGGTGATGCGCAGGAGCTCGTCGACCTGCCAGGGGGAGCAGAACTGCGCCTCGTCGAACAGCAGGCACGAGACGCGGGGGCCGGATGCGGCGAGCTCGGCCAACCGCGCGCGCGGGCTTTCGCCCGCCCTCACCAGCAGGTCGACCTGGCGCACCATGCCGAGTCGCGACGCTATATCTCCCTCGGCCTTCGAGTCGACGGCTGGCTTCGCGAGCACGACCCGATGCCCTCGCTCCTCGTAGTTGAACGCCGCCTGCAGCAGCGCCGTCGATTTGCCCGAGTTCATGGCGCCGTATCGGAAGTAGAGCTTGGCCATGGTCGTCGCGTTCGCCTCTCGTGCCGCTCGGGCGCGGAGCTCGCGCAGTGCCTGCACGGCGCGCCCAGTACCGGCCCATGGTGCCAGATCCGCGCGTGGGAGACACACCCTTCCAAAACATGTGAAGATATGTTCAGATATACACATGCACGAGCACGGTCACGCGGGCGCCCACGAGCCGGGGCCCATTCCCGGGGGCACGGCGGGTGCCCGGCACCGCCGCGCCCTCGCGATCGCCTTCGCGCTGACGGCGGCGTACATGCTCGTCGAATTCGCCGTCGGCCTCGCGACGGGCTCGCTGGCGATGCTGGCGGACGCGGCGCACATGGGCGCCGACGTGTTCGGCCTCGGCATGGCGCTCGTCGCGATCTGGCTCGCCGCGCGGCCCCGGCGCGGTCGGCGAACGTTCGGCTTCGCCCGCCTCGAGGTGCTTGCCGCGCTCGCGAACGGGGCGCTGCTGTTCGTCGTGGCGGGCGCCGTGATCGTCGAGGCGATCCGCCGCTGGTCGGCGCCGCCGGAGGTACCCGGGTGGCCGCTCATCATCACGGCCGTCATCGGCCTCGCGATCAACCTCGTCTCGATGCGTCTCTTGATGGCAGGCCAGCGCGAGAGCCTGAACGTGCGCGGCGCATACCTCGAGGTGCTCGCCGACATGCTCGGCTCGCTCGGCGTCATCGCGTCGGCGATCATCACGCTCGCGACGGGATGGGCATACGCCGACCCGATCATGGGTATCGCGATCGGCCTGTTCATCCTGCCGCGCACCTGGAACCTGGTGCGCCACGCCCTGCGCATCCTGCTCGAGGTCGCGCCTCCGCGCATCGACGTCGCGGCGGTCGAGCGTTCGCTCGCCGAGACCGACGGCGTCCGCGAAGTGCACGACCTGCACGTGTGGACGGTCACGTCGGGCATCGATGCCGCCGCAGGGCACCTCGTGCTCGAGCCCGGCACCGACCAGACCGCCGTGCTCGAGCGCACGACGACGCTGCTGCGCGAGCACTACGAGATCGGGCACACGACCATGCAGTGCGAGTCGGCCGAGTTCGGCACGGGCGACCACGGCGGATGCTCGTGACCAGCCGCGCATCGATCGACCCCGTCGCCGAGCTCGCCTAGGTGTTCTCGCTGCTCGGCGATCCGGGGCGGATGCGCATCCTGCTCCACCTTCGCGACGGCGGGCAGACCGTGGGATCGCTCGCCGACGCCGCGGGTCTCAGCCCGTCGGCGACATCGCACGCGCTGCGCGTGCTCCGGCTGCACGGCATCGTGCGCGTCGAGCGGGTGGGCCGCCACGCGCACTACGAGCTCGCCGACGCCCACGTGTCGCAGCTGCTCGACGTCGCGCGCGAGCACCTGCGTCACGCGCCGCCGGACCACTCGCTCGATTCGACGCCGGAATAGCCGCGCGACCGGAGCATCCGGCCCCTATCGAGGACGGTGCGGGCGCCCCGCGCCGCGAGGCGGGCGCAAGAACGAAGCCGGCCGCGCCGCAGCGGCGCCTACGAGCCGACCGAGGCGCTGCCGAGCCCGAGGGCCGAGCCGGTGCGCGCGAGAACCTCGTCGGCGGCCTGCTTCGAGGCGTTGACCGCGGTACCGTGCGACGGCACGAGCGTCTTCAGCGTCTGCTCCCACTCGTCGACCCGCGCGGGGAAGCACTTCGTGAGCAGGTCGATCATGACCGGAACCGCGACCGACGCGCCGGGCGAGGCGCCGAGCAGGCCGGCGATCGTACCGTCGGCCTTCGACACGACTTCGGTGCCCATCTGCAGTACTCCGCCCTTCTTCGGGTCGCCCTTCATGACCTGCACGCGCTGGCCGGCCGTGATGAGGCGCCAGTCGGACGCCTCGGCTTCGGGGAAGAACGCCTTCAGCTCCTTGAACTTCCGCTTCGGTGTCGCGAGTACCTGACCGACGAGATAGGTGACGAGGTCGAAGTTGTCCTTCGCGACCGCGAGCATTGGAATCAGGTTGTGCCACCGCAGCGACGTGACGAGGTCGAGGCAGCTGCCCGTCTTGAGGTACTTCGGGCTGAAGCCGGCGTACGGCCCGAACATGAGGGCGGGCTCGCCGTCGACGATGCGCGTGTCGAGGTGCGGCACCGACATGGGCGGGGCGCCGACCGACGCTTTGCCGTACACCTTCGCACGGTGCTTCGCCACGATCTCGGGGTCGTCGGTGCGGAAGAACTGGCCAGAGATCGGAAAGCCGCCGTAGCCGCGGATCTCAGGGATGCGCGACTTCTGCAAGAGCGGCAGGGCGCCGCCGCCCGCGCCGACGAACACGAAGCGGCCGCGCGTGACGTTCTTGCGACCCTGTTCTTCGCCAGACGCGACCTGCGTCGCGATCTGCCACACGCCATCGCGCTGCTGCCGCAGCCCGATCACCTCGGTGCCGAGGCGAACGATCGTGCCCGTGTCGATGAGGCCCTGTACGAGCCGGCGCGTGAGCGCGCCGAAGTCGACATCGGTACCCGTGGCGACGCGCGTCGCGGCGACCTTCTCGGCCTTGTCGCGACCGACCATGAGGCTCGGTGCCCACTCGAAGATGACGGCGGGGTCGTCGCTGAACTCCATGTTCGAGAACAGCGGCTCGCTCTTCAGCAGCTCGAAGCGGCGGCGCAGGAATTCGACGTTGTCGTCGCCGCGCACGAACGTCATGTGCGGAACGTCGTTGATGAACCCCTCGGGCTCTGGCAACACTCCCGCCTCGACGAGCGACGCCCAGAACTGCCGAGACACGGCGAACTGCTCGTGAATCGCCAGCGCCTTCGACGCATCGATCTCGCCGTTCTTCTCGGGCGTGTAGTTGAGTTCGCAGAGCGCAGCGTGGCCGGTTCCGGCGTTATTCCAGGGGTTTGAGCTCTCTTGCGCGAGGTCGTCGAGACGCTCGATGAGCTTGATCGACCAGTCCGGCTGCAGCTTCGAGATGAGCGAGCCGAGCGTGGCGCTCATAATGCCGCCACCGATGAGGACCACGTCGTAAATCTTCTGCGTTTCCGTCACCCGGCCATCCTATGCCGCGGTGGCACGCCGAAAAACCGGGTACACCGACTCGTCACACGCTCGCAACGCGATGGTCCCGGATGCTCGGCTCGAGCATCCGGGACCGATGCGGTTTCCGCGCGGGGGCGACCGGCCTAGGCAGTGGCCGCGACGAGCCGCTTCGCGAGCTCCTCCGCAAGTTGCACCGTGTTGAGCGCGGCACCCTTGCGGAGGTTGTCGTTCGAGACGAACAGCACGAGGCCGCGCTTGCCCGGCACCGACTGGTCCTGGCGGATGCGGCCGACGAAGCTCGGGTCTTGCCCGGCCGCGTCGAGCGGCGTCGGCACGTCGGCGAGTGCGACGCCGGGAGCGTCGGCGAGCAGTTCGCGCGCCCGCTCGGGCGTGAGGTCGTTCGCGAATTCGGCGTGGATCGACAGCGAATGCCCCGTGAAGACGGGTACGCGCACGCAGGTGCCGGCGACCGCGAGGTCGGGCAGCCCGAGGATCTTGCGAGACTCGTTGCGAAGCTTCTGCTCCTCGTCGGTCTCGCCCGTGCCGTCGTCGACGAGCGCGCCCGCCAGCGGCAGCACGTTGAAGGCGATGGGGGCGACGTAGGTCTGCGGCTCGGGCATCGGGACAGAGCGGCCGTCGTGCACGAGGCCGAGCAGGTCGGCCTCGCCGTCGACGGCGGCGGTCGCCTGCGTCGCGAGCTCGTTGGCGCCGGCGAGGCCGGATCCAGACACCGCCTGGTAGGTCGCGACCTTGAGGCGCTCGAGGCCGGCCGCGTCGTGCAGCACCTTCAGCACGGGCATGGCCGCCATGGTCGTGCAGTTCGGGTTGGCGATGATGCCCTTTGGCCGGTTGTCGAGGTCGTCGGGGTTGACCTCGGCGACGACGAGCGGCACCTCAGGATCTTTGCGCCAGGCGCTCGAGTTGTCGATCACGACCGCGCCCGCGGCGGCGAAACGCTCGGCCTGGGCGCGGGAGGTCGTGCCGCCCGCCGAGAAGAGCGCGATGTCGATGCCGCTCAGGTCGGCAGTCGCGACATCTTCGACCGTGACGTCGTCGCCCTTGAACGGCAGCGTCTTACCGGCGGAGCGAGCCGAGGCGAAGAGGCGGATGCTCGCAATCGGGAACTCGCGCTCGTCGAGCAGGCGACGCAAGACGGCGCCGACCTGACCGGTCGCGCCGACGACGGCAACGTTGAACAGGGTTTGACTCATGGCACTCCTCGGTGGATCGCGCGGAACGTCAAGGGTAACCCGCAAGGTCGCGCGCCTGTTCCTCGCGGGCACGTCGCGGAGCGTCCCGCCGGGTGCGCCTCGCCCTATCGCCCGGTTCCGGCGTAGACGACGGCCTCGTCCTCGCCGTCGAGCCCGAAGGCCGAGTGGATCACGTTCGCGACCTCGCTCACGAGCTCGGCGCGCACGACGACCGAGATACGGATCTCGCTCGTCGAGATCATGTCCATGTTGATGCCGGCCTCGCTCAGCGCGTCGAACAACCGAGCCGAG
>JBQDJW010000153.1:5353-5865 GCA_052086425.1 Pseudoclavibacter sp.
TGGTGCGCATTCCCGAGCCGACGAGCGTCACCTTGCCGATCTGGTCGTCGTGCGCGAGCGAGCCGTAGCCGATCTCCTCGCGGTGCGCCTCGAGCGCCTGGGCAACACGCGACGACACCTGCTGCGGCAGCGTGAACGAGATGTCGGTCGTGCCGGACGTGGCGCTCGAGACGTTCTGCACGATCATGTCGACGTTGGCGCCCTGGTCGGCGACGAGCGAGAAGATCTCCGCGGCCTTCCCCGGCACGTCCGGAACGCCGACGATCGTGATCTTGGCCTGGCTGAGGTCGTGGGCGACGCCAGCGATCATCGGTTCTTCCACGGTGAACTCCTCTTCGCGGTCGGGGTTGTAGACGACGGTTCCCTCGCCGTTCGAGAACGACGAGCGCACGTGCAGGGTCACGCCCTGACGGCGCGCGTACTCGACGGCGCGGATGTGCAGCACCTTGGCGCCGTTCGCGGCGAGCTCGAGCATCTCTTCGCTCGTGATGTGGTCGAGCTTGTGCGCCTTC
>JBQDJW010000153.1:5875-6370 GCA_052086425.1 Pseudoclavibacter sp.
GAGCGCGGCGGCGAGGGCGACGGCGGTCGTGTCGGAGCCGCCTCGGCCGAGAGTCGTGATGTCGCGCGAGTCGCGGTTGAAGCCCTGGAACCCGGCGACGATCGCGATCGCGCCCTCGTCGAGGGCCTCGCGCACGCGCACGGGCGTGACGTCGACGATACGAGCGTCGCCGTGCTTCGAGTCGGTGATCATGCCCGCCTGGCTCCCGGTGTAGCTGCGCGCGTCGTACCCCTGGCTCTTGATCGCCATCGCGAGCAGCGCCATCGAGACGCGCTCCCCCGTCGTGACGAGCATGTCGAACTCGCGCGGATCGGGCATCGGCGCGACCTCGTGCGCGAGGTCGAACAGGTCGTCGGTGGTGTCGCCCATCGCCGAAACAGTCACGACCACGTCGTGGCCCTCTCGCTTCGTGTCGATAATTCGTCGGGCGACGCGCTTGATGCTTTCGGCGTCGGCGACCGACGAACCGCCGTACTTCTGCACGATGAGACTCAC
>JBQDJW010000154.1:0-6359 GCA_052086425.1 Pseudoclavibacter sp.
GGCCGTTACTCGGCGCGGGCGGCGTAGCGCACGGTGATTGTGCCTCGTTAGGCGACGTACCAGTCTTTGGGCAGGTTGCCGAAGCGTCGCATGACGATCCTGGTCGCGAATCCGCTGACGGCGACTCGAAGCTGCGCCGCTGTGTCGAGCGCCGGGTCTGGCCCGGTCGCTCTCGAGAGCTTGTGCCACGCGCGGGTCATCCCCACCGCCTCGTCGGCGCCGCGCTCGGCGAGACGCGGGCTGATGGCGTCGGTCGCGGCCTCCGCAAGTCGTTGCTGCGCCTCGACCTGCGCGGCTCGCCCGCTCCGGCCAAAGATCGCGTCGAGGTCTGTGGCGGGGAGTGCGCGGGCCTCCGCATGGATCGCGGCGACAAGGTCGTTGACGATGTCCGCGAATCCCTCGCGCTCGAGCAACCGTTCAAATTTCGGCAGGATGATGCGCGGCGCCGATTCCGCGTCGTCGAGCGACTGCGGCATCGGTCCGCCGAACCAGTCCGGCAACTGTGGCCGAGCACCCGCGTCTTCGCCTTCCAGGAGACTCCGCCACCAGTCCGGAATCCGCTCGGCCGGGCGTGGGTGCAGGTCGAGCTCCCGCGCCCATTCATCACGTGTCGGGCGGACTTCGGTTTCGCCGAGCTCACGGTTGTCTGCGCGCGCCCCCGTCGCGTCGAGGACGACGCGACGGTCGAAGTTCCAGTCGACGCCGGCGTCGACGCCCTCCGAGGACACGAAGACTTCGAATGCAATAGGCGCACCGTGATCCGGAGTCGCGAGGAAGCGCTTGAGCTCGTGGAGTCGCGGTGAGAGCCCCGGCGGAGTGGGGACCGACCACGATCGGCCATAGCCGAGCACAGTGATCGACGTCACATATTCGGACCCGCCGACGTGAACCCACCCGAGGCTGACGTTGTCCCACTCGGACGCCGGCGGCAGCGCCGTCAGAACCTCCTGGCGGACGCCGAGCGTCAGCCGCCGATACTCGCCTTCGCGTTCGCTCTGCGCGCTCCCGGTCGTCATGGCCCTCCCGATCGTTGGTACTGCCGGTGATATGCCTCGAGGCGAGGCATCCGGCGCACCGCCTCAGGGCGCCGGGCCCTCAGGCTAGTCGGCGATGTAGATCCAGCCGTCACTGTCCGGCGAAAGGTGCGGGTCTGCCCCACCCTGAGTGACATCGATCGGTGCGCCGGTGTCGTCGGTCACCCGAACGTTGTAGCCGGTCGCATGACCGTCGGGACCGTAGACCGTGTGCCGCTCCCAGGTCACCGGCTCAGTCGGATTGTTCTGCATGTACTGCTGCGTGCGCTGCTCGACGATGTTCTGGTGCGTCTGCGGGTTGTCGGAGTTGAGTCCACGCCCAGAACCAGCGTTCGAACCGGGTGACTGCTGAGTGAGATTGATGTTGTCGTTCGTGCCGCCCATGAAGGCGGGGTTGTGATGGCCGCGCTGGTCGCCGGCGTCGTGATCCCAGTAGTCGCGGGACGACGCGCCCATACCCGACCGATCACTCCCGGTCAGGTCCTCACCCGTCCGCGTGATGGTTGAGTACTCGACCTGCCCGTTCTCGTTCGTGACGAAGCGCTGACCGTCCGTCGTCTCGTAGACCGTGTTGCCGTCGAACGTCGAATTGCGATCCGTCACGTTGCGGTTGAGGGACGAGTCGCCGCGTTGAATGTCCGTCCGCTGAGCGAGATCGGAGTCGCCGCGACCGATCACGTTCCCGTCGTCATCGACGCGATACACGGGCGGCGTCTGCGATGCACCGCTCGGTGAGGGGTTGCCGTTGTCGGCATCGCTCCGGCCGTTCGGGCTCTCGCTGTCGCCGCGGTCGTTCGGTGAGTCAGTATCGCCCCTGCTCGAGGGCGAATCGGCGTCAGGCCCCTTGGCCGATGGCGCGTCGACATGCGGCGTCGGCACATCCGCGTGCTTGAGGAACTTGAGGGCCTTGACGATGTTGTAGCCGGGGATGAACATCGACCCGACATTCCAGACGACTTTTCCGAGCGCGCCCCACGGGTCGTCCGCCCACATGTCGACGGCGAAGAACTCGCCGAGCATGCCGCCCCACGAACTCGTGAAGGTGTCCCAGCTGAACGTCCACGTCGAGGTGTCGAGACCGATCAGGCCGCCGAGACCGCTGAGCAACCCGCCCCAGCTCTCGAGGAAGTTATCGAAGTTCCACGAGAATCCACCGTCGAAGCTGATGCCGACGAGGCCGAGGATGCCCTTGATGTCCTCCCAGAGACCGTCGATGACGAGGCCGCGGAAGAAGTCGACGGTGCCGTTCCAGAGACCACCAAAGAAGTCGCCCGTCGCCTCGAGGCACCCGGAATCGCCCGCCTTCGAGGCATCCTCCTGGGCGCTCGCCTGTCGCTCGAGGAAGCCCGAGTAGTCCCACGTGAGGTCGGCGAGGTCGGCAAGGCTCCGGGGGAGTGACGTGCCGAACGTCGAGCGATAGTTCTCGGCGTCGGAACCGATCCACTCGACGTCGGCGATCGCGCGCTCGACGTTGCGACCGGACGAGCGCGGCACCTCCGAACGCCCGTCGAAATCGCGAGCGATATTCATGAGCGCCTCAACGTTGGCGCCGAACATTCCCGTGGCCATGGGAACCCCTCTCGTCGGCGGAGCAAGCCTATGAGCTGTGGTCGCCCCTGTCAGTGGGGAGGACTCCCCATGCGGCCCCGCGGAGCAAGCGCGGAGCGTGCCCCGCTACGCGGTTGCGCCGAAGAACCGCTCGCGCACGTTGCGCTCGACGACCTCGCGCACGAGCTCGCTCAGGCGCGCATCGGCCTGCTTGAGGGAGAAGTTGCGGACGACTTCGTCGGCGAAGCGCGCCGCCGGATCGACGTCGCCGAGGCCCTGCGGGTCGGGCTGGCCGTGGCGCTGGTTCCATTCGCGCAGCAGGCGGATGGGCGTGGCCGCGAGCCACTCCTCGCGCAACTCGCCGCTCACCCGGTCGTTCGCCGCCTCGATGACGGACGCAACCGCATCCTGTTGCTGGCTCACCTCACCGTCGAACAGCGCGACCCGCTGCTCGTCGCCCAGCTCGCGCAGGGTCGCGACGACGGCGTCGTTGATCTGGCCGTAGACGACGTCCCATCCCCACGCGCCGACCATGATGCGGTGCGCCGCGGGAAGGGCGACTGGTGCGCCGAGCGCCCCGTCGAGGTCGGTGACCGCGAGCGAGGGCGCCGCTGATTCCGGAGCCGGCTCGGTGCCGTCCGCCTCGCCCTCAGGCACCGTGTTGTCTGCGTCGCCGAGCTCGATCAGCGAGCGCCACCAGTCGGGCACCCGGTCGGGGTCGCGAGGGTGCATCTCGAGTTCGAGTCGCCACATCTCGGCGGTCGGCACTTCGGTCACCGTCGGGTCGGGGTTCGGCTGCATGGGCGCCCCCGGGTGCAGTCCGAACCAGACGCGGTCGTTCCAAACAACGCGCATCTGCGCGCTGCCCTGCGCGTCCATGCGCATCTCGATGGCGATCGGCCAACCGCCGCTCGGGTCGGCGAGCGCCTCCCGGTAGGCGGCGATGCGATCAGAGAGCGCCTCGGGGAACGGCAGGTACGCCTCGCCGCCGTCCTCGTTCACGACGATCAGATCGCGCGACGTCGAGTTGACGACCCGCGCCCACGCGATGTGCGAAACGACCCACCCTCCGCGCGGCATCGCCTCCCACCACGTGTCGACGATGGCGCGCTGGTGGACGACGAGATCTTCGATCGACAATGCGACTCCCGGTTTCGAGGTGCGACGAGCACGGACGAGCCTACCGACCGCGCCCGACGGGGTCGTTCACGACGTCGTCGCCGTGACGCGCGGTTCCCGTATGGTGGCGGGGGTGAGTGACCAGGTGACCGTCCCGAGCAGCTACCGCCTGCCAGACCGGCCCGCGCCCGTGCGGCCCGTCTTCGAGAGCCCGGCGATCGACGCGATCGGACGAGGGTTCGCCCTGACGACCTCGACGGCGCCGATCGTGCACCTCTCGGGCGCGCGCGCCCGCCTGCTCGGGCTTTCGGCGGCCGAACGCCGCCACGTGATCCTCCTGACCGAGGGCTCAGCACGCCTCACGCCCGCCATGCACGAGACGCTGTCGATGCTCGGCGGCACCTGGGTCGTTCACACCGAGTCCGGCCTGCGCCTCGTGTCGAACGGGCAGCGAATCGAGCGCATCGAGGATGCCGTGCCCGGTGCCGCCTCGGCCACGGGCGATGGCCAGGATGCGCCGCAGCCGCAGCCGGCACCCGAGCACGCAGACATCGGTGTCGCCGAGAGCGACCTCCACGAGATCCTGGTCGTCAGCGCGACCGTGCGGCACCGCAACGTGGCCGCAGCGCCGTTCGGCGCTTCCCTGCGCCTCGTCGCCGAGGCGATGCTCGGCGAGGCCGCGCTCGATTGGGGCGTGCGCGAGCCCGCCCTCGCGCCGTGGGAGGGCGACGAGGTCGCCGAGTTCTTCCGCGAACGCGCCGATCGCGGCCCCGCCATCGTGGTCGCGGGCAGCGGCGAGGACGGACGCCTCGCGGTCGGGCAGGTGCGAATCCGCCCCAGGCGAGTCGGCGCAGAGGAGTCGTACACCCTGCGGGTCGACCTGGGCCCGGCCGGCGAGGCCGCCACGACCGAGCGCTGGCTCGCGGCGACCGAGGCCCTCACCGAACTCCCCGAGATCGGTCTGCCCCTCTACACGTCGGTCATGGCGGAGTTCGGCACGGACGACCTGTCGATCTGGCCGTGGTTCCGCCCGCCGCCGATTCCCGTCGCCATGCTCATCGGCGCGGCGGGGGTCGCCCGCTTTTCGCTCGCGCGCAACCGCAGCATCCTCGAGGAGCACTTCGCCGTCGAGTTCGTGGGCAGCGCCAGGCGGCCATCGCTCGTGGCCGAGCTGGGGGAGCGGCCGCACCCCGACAACGTGACCGAACTTGCGGCGCTGCTCGGCGCGATCGGGGCCGACGCTGTCGCGGCCGGCCTCGGCGCGGCGATGCCGTCCGCCATGTTCGGCGGCGAGTGGCGAGCATTCATCGCGAGGGCCGCGACCGAGCGGCTCGGCGACGAACTGATGGCCGAACTGACTGGCGCGGACGCCGCGGATGGCGCCGAGCCGGGCGTCGACGGCGCAGACCCCGACGAAGACGGCGATGGGATGGACCCTGCGGAGAGCGGCGCGGCGAGCGTTGACGTTCGCGACGACGACGCGCCGCGAGCAAGCGCCCCCCAAACCGGCGCAACGCGAGCCGTCGCGGCGACCGAGGAGGTACCCGATGCCGTATGAGGCGCTCATCGCCGCGCGCGAGCCGCTGATCCCGCGCATGATCGAGCGCGTGATCGAGCGGCGCGAGGGCGAACCGCTCATCGCGCAGCAGACCGACGGCGGCGGTGCGATGTCGATCTGCCGGGCCGACGGCGACCCGGTCGTCTCTGTCTACGCGCCGTTTCGCGTGGAAGTGGTCGACGAGCTCGCGCGCGTCTACCCGACGGCGGCCGACGAGGTGCCGTTGCCGGCGTTCGTGCACGAAGTGCTGATCTCGAGCCGCGACCCAGCGACGGGCGAGGAGCTCGCGACGGCGATCGCGCGCACGATCGGCGCGCGTCTGCTGCCGCTCGACGCGTCGGCGGCGGCGTCATCGTCGACAGCTGAGCCCGATTCACCGCTGGCGGCGACGGCGACCGCAGAGGACACGCCGTAGAGACCACTCGAACGTGCGCGACCATCGTGCTAGCATCGACTTTTGGCTTTCACGGGCTTTCGCTTGCGCGAATCGTGCGCGCGTTTCGCGTGCCAGCACGGTTCCGAACCGTCGGTGCCGACCGCACCGAGACGATCGCGCCTGCACCGCCCGTCTTCAGCGGCCCGTCGTGTGACGGTGAAACCCGCCTGACGCCGCCGCCACAAAACAACCACCCGGTGACCTCGAGTCACCGACGAGATCACAGCCCGGAGGCCCGCCGTGAAGAGCGACATCCACCCCGAGTACCGCACGGTCGTGTTCAACGACCTCGCCTCGGGCGAGAAGTTCCTGACCCGTTCGACCGTTCAGGTCAGCGACAAGACCATCGAGTGGGAAGACGGCAGCGTCTACCCCGTCATCGACGTCGAGATCTCGAGCGCCTCGCACCCGTTCTACACGGGCAAGCAGCGCATCATGGACTCGGCCGGTCGCGTCGAGAAGTTCAAGAACCGCTACGCGAAGTTCGGCGGCAACAAGTAGCCCTTCCGTCTGCTCCGCGGGGGTGACCCCCGCGACGCCGAGCGTTTGCTGCCGTAGCGGTGGCGCATCCGGTTGAACCCTCGATCACATCGATCGAGATCAGCACCGGATGCGCCACCGCTTTCGTCATATCCGTTCGGCCGCCTGCGCGGCCCGTTTCGAA
>JBQDJW010000155.1:0-6352 GCA_052086425.1 Pseudoclavibacter sp.
GGAGTGACGCGCCACTCCGGGCAAACGCGCACAGTTTGTCTGCGGTTCGCCGACCCCCGGGCGTGTCGCGGCGCCATCCCTGGCCGCCGTTCGCCGGCCTCGCGGTCGTCCGCGCGCGTCGGTCGACGTGCCGCCGTCAGCGCGCCTCGCCGGCGACGCCCAGCACGACGACCTTGCCGACCGTGTGGCCCGTCTCGACGTGCGCGAGCGCCTCGGCCGCCTCATCGAACGCGTACTCGCGCTCGATGTGCGACACGATGCGCCCCTCGGCCGCGAGCCCGACGAGGTCGGCGAGCACGTCGCGCTTCGCGGTCGCCGCCAACATCCGAACGCGCCGCCCGCTGCCGATGGCGCGCATCACTGCCGTGAGCATCCGACCCACCGGACCGAGCACCTTGCCGCCGACGCCAGACACCAAGATCAGCGACCCGCCCGCCACGAGCCGGCGCAACAGGACGCGGATGGGGTCTGTGCCCGCGATGTCGATGATCGCGTCGAAGTGGTCGGCCGGCAACTCGTCGATGCGGGTCGACCGATAGTCGAACGTCTGCGACGCACCGAGTCGCCCGACGAGTTCACGGTTGCGCTCGCCGCAGGTCGCCCACACCTCCGCGCCCCGCACGGTCGAAAGTTGCACGGCGAACGTGCCGACCCCGCCGGATGCGCCGAGCACGAGCACGCGCTTGCCGGCGAGATCGTTCGCCCCGAGCCCGGCGGCCGTGAGCGCCTGGTGGGCCGTCCCACCCGCGATCGGCAGAGACGCGGCAACGGAGGGGTCGAGCCTCGACGGACGCGCCACCAGCCGCTCGGCCGGCGCGATGGCGTACGCGGCGAACCCGCCGCCGCCCGGCAGTTCGCACACGACCTCGTCGCCGACGCGCGCGTCGCGCACCTCCGGGCCGACGGCGACGACGGTCGCGGCCACGTCCATGCCGCGCACCGGCTGCCTCGGTGCCGAGAACCCGAACGCGAGTCGCGCGAGCATCGGGTCGCCCTGCAAGAGGCGGATATCACCGGCGTTGAGGGCGGTGACGTGCACGCGCAGCAGCACCTCGCCCTTCGCGAGGGCGGGCACGGGCAGGTCTTCACGCGTCGTGCCGTCGGCGCGGCCGTAGTCGCGCCGCAGCCAGGCCGGCATGATGGCCGGGATGCTGCGGACGGCAGGCGGGTGCGCGGGGGCGACCGGCTGGTCGGCAGTGTCGGCGGTCGTGTCGTTCGTCGTGTCGTTCGTCGTGCCGTCGGTTGTACCGCTGGTCGTATCCTTCGCGGTCTCGTTCGCGGTCTCGTTCGCAGCGTCGTTCGTCGGGGCGTTCACAGGTCAGTCCTCCGGGTAGTCGAAGAGGTCGTCAAGCCCGACGCTGAATGCGCGGGCGATGAGGAACGCGAGCTCGAGCGAGGGCGAATACTTGCCCTGCTCGATCGCGATGAGCGTCTGGCGCGTGACGCCGACGCTGCGGGCGAGCTCGGCCTGCGTGATGCCGGTCTGCTCGCGCGTGGCGCGGATCGAGTTGGTGACGCGGGTGGGTTTGGCCATCAGGCGAGGCCGATGCGGTAGGCGAGGAGGCGGGCGATGCCGCCGACGAATGTTGCGACGGCGAACGCCGCGAACATGCAATTGGCGATCCAGAACACGTGTGCGCCGAACGCGCACAGCACGATCACGCCGATTCCGCCGATCGCGACGAACGCCTGCTCGACGCGACCGCCCATGATGCCGATGTCGTGATCGCGCACGTCGGACGCCGTCGAGACCTCCGGGTCGCGCGCCTTGGCGATCATGCCCCACGCGATCGAGATCAGGATGCTGAGCACGATGCCGACCGCGATCGCGCCGAGCATGACCGGGAACCAGGGGACGGCCGTGAGGTCGCCGCCGCCCGCGAGCGCGAGGACCACGATGACGTAGCCGCCCAGGGTCACGACGCTCGCGATGAGACCCGCCAACGCGACCCGCTGTTGATAGACCACGACGCCTCCCGATGTAAACTTTTCTTGACATCAGGATGCTAGACAGGCAGGCCATCCCGTGTCAAGAATCTTTTACACGGCGCGCCGAGGCGGCTCGGCCCGCGGCTCTCGCGCCTCTCCCACACACCCGCGCTGCGAATTCGCGACTCCCGGGCGCGTCGCGACGAGTACGACGCCGCTTACGCCCGCGCGTCGAGCCAGCGTACGAGCTCGGCCGTCAGCGCTGCGGGCGCGTCGAGGTGGATCAGGTGCCCGGCCCCCGGAATCACGGCGAGCGTCGACCCGGGGATCGCCGCCTGAAGCCGGTACGCACGATCGACCGGGATCCACGTGTCGTCGGAACCCCACACGATGTGCACCGGCTCGTCGAGCTCCCCGTACCGCGGCTCGATCTCGTCGGTGAATCGCTCGTCGGCCGCGGCGATCTGGCGGTAGAACGCCGCCTGCCCGCCGTCGCGCACCCAGGGTTCCACGAGCATCCCGAGGTCATCGTCGCGCAGCCCGCGATGGCTCGCACCGCGGATGTACGCCTCGATCGCTGCGCGATGAATCGCCGGCGGCAACTGCTCGAACACATCGCTGTTCTGCTGCACGAGCTGGAAGAACGGCGAGCCCCACGGCGACAGGGCGACCACGTCGACGAGCGCGAGCGACGCGTATGAGGCGCCGTGCAGCAGCCTGGCGCGCAGCGACACCGCGCCGCCGTAGTCGTGCGCGACGACGTGCGGGCACTCGAGCCCCCACTCGCGAAGCAGGTCGGCGAACAGCTCGCCCTGCGCTGCGAGATCGACCGGATGCGCGGGGTCCTTCGACGAGGAACCGTACCCGGGCATGTCCCACTGGTAGACGCTGAAGCGCTCCGCGAGCGCCTCGGCGATCGGATCCCACAACCGCTGCGACCAGGGCGTGCCGTGCAGCAGCACGACGGGCGGGCCGTCGCCGCGCTTCGACCAGGCGACGCGGCGCCCGTGCCACTCGAAGATCCCTGGCAGCATCGCCTCGGTTCGCATCCTCGCGGGCCGACCGGTCTCAGGCCGACCCGTTTCCGGCCGACCGGTCTCGGGCAGACCCGTTTCCGGCTGACAGGTCTCGGGCAGACCGATCTCGAACCGCTCGCCGTCCGCGCTCGCAGCGTCGCGCATCCGGTTACCCCTCGGAGCGCGCGCGGAGCCGCTCGCGCTGGCGACCCTCGTCGTCGAAATTGGCGGGGTCGAGCCAGGCCTCGAACGCCGATCGCACGCGCGGCCAGTCATCGAGCGTGAGCGCGAACCACGCGGTGTCGCGCTCGCGACCCTTGTAGATCGAGTTCTTGCGGAACACGCCCTCGAAGACGAACCCGAGCCGCGCGGCCGCGGCGCGCGACGTGGCGTTGAGGCTGTCGCACTTCCACTCGTAGCGTCGGTAGCCGAGGTCGTCGAACACGTGGCGCATGAGCAGGAACTGCGCCTCTGTCGACGCCGGCGTGCGCTGCAGCGCCTTCGAGAAGACGAGCCAGCCGACCTCGATCGAACCGTTGGCGGGGTCGATCCGAAGGAGCGCCATGGTTCCGACCGCTCGGCCCGCACCGTCGATCACGGCGTAGTGCAGCTGGTCGGCGGCGGCCGCCATCCGCGTCGCCCACGCCCGGGACTCGTCGGCATCGGCGAACGGCCCTTCGGGCAGGTAGGTCCAGGCGCGGTCGTCTGGCGCCGCCGCGTGCGCCGCGAAGAGATCGTCGGCGTGCCGGTCGGCGTCGAGCCGCTCAAGGCGGCAGAACGTGCCCTCGATCGCCGGCGCGGTCTCGACCGATCGCGCGACCCATCCGGGCACCGCCTCGCCGATCGGCTGTCCGTACTCGTTGGTCGTCGTCACACGCGCTCCTCAATCGTTCGCCGCTTCGCCAGTGCGCTCGCCGCGCGGGTCCGCCTCGCCGACAATGCCGTGCGACTCGAACGCTCCGGCTGCGCCGTGCCCGCCCGGTCGAACGCCTCGCGCAGGGCGGGCACGAGCCGCGGATACCGGAACTCGTAGCCGGCCTCGGTCAGCCGGGCGGGCAGCACCCACCGGCTCTTCAGCAGCAGCTCGGTCTCGGTGCGGATGACCATCGCGCCGAGCTCGAGCATCCAGCGCGGCACGGGAGGGCCGACGGGCGCGCCGAGCACGCGGCGGATCGCCGCCATGAACACCCGATTGTCGACCGGGTTCGTCGACGACACGTTGACGGCGCCGTCGAGCTCCCCGTGCGCCTCGACGAAATCGATGATGCCGGCGACGTCGTCGATGTGCACCCAGCTGAATGTCTGGCGCCCGCCGCCCCGACCCCGGAGGTGCTCGACGCCGGCGTTGCGCCGCGCGCGGGTCGTCTGCCACCACCCGTCGTACTGCGGGCCGCCGAGCCCGAGGCGCGCGAGCACCCTGAGCGGCTCGAGCACGCCACCATGCCCCAGCACGATCGCGGTGCGGAGCGCGACGCGGCGCGTGTCGGGCAAGTCCGGCTCGAAAAGTGCTCGCTCCCACGTCGTGGCGACCGAGGTCGAGAATCCCTCGCCGATCTCCCCGTCGGCCTCCGTCATCGGACGGTCCTCCGCGTGGCGGTAGATCGTCGCGGTCGACGCGTTGACCCAGAGTGGCGGCGGATGCGCGGCTCGTCCGATCCCGCGGGCGAGAGCCGCCGTCGTGTCGACTCGCGACGCGACGATCTCGGCGCGGCTCTCGGGCGTATAGCGGCAATTGACGCTCTTGCCCGCGAGGCCGATCACGAGCGCGGCGCCGTCGACGGCACTGACGATGCCATCGTCGTCGCCCCAGACGACGTCGGCGCGCGAACGCGAGATCGTCACGACCTCGCGGCCTTCGCGCTCGTACTTCGCGACGAGGTGGCGGCCCATGAATCCGGATGCGCCACCGATGACGACGCGGCCGGTCGCGTTTTCGAGGCCCGCGACAGGGTGCGCTGGCAGCGGCGAGGTCATGACGTCAGGGTAGTCGAGCGGTCGGGCTCGCTACGCTTGCCGCATGTCGCTCTTCATGGCCGCGTCGGAGCGGGAGATTCTGGAACGGATGCTCGACCACCAGAGAGACCAGATCGTGGCGGTGCTCGACGGCGTCACCGAGGATGAGGCCAGGGCGCGCCTCGTGACCTCGTTGACCACGCTGCTCGGCATCGTGAAGCACGCAACGTGGGTCGACCGGATCTGGTTCGAACACCGCATCGGCGACGCTGACCGCGACGAGCTCGGGCTCGCACCGTCGATCGACGCGAGCTTCACGCTCGAGCCGGACGACAGCATCCAGACCATTCGTCAGGGTTTCGTGGAGGCCTGCGAGCGTTCGCGCGAGATCGCCGCGACGCACGACCTCGACGAGGAATACGAGTGGCGCGGCAAACCCGTCACACTCCGCTTCATCTACGCGCAGCTCATCCAGGAATATGCGCGGCATGCGGGCCACGCCGACATCGTGCGCGAGCAGCTGATGACGCGGAGACCGCCAGAAGCCATGCGTTGAACAGAACGGTCGGCCAGCGTTCGCCAGACACCGTGCGGTTGAACACCGTCTTTCCGAAGCACGAGCCGCCGACGATGAACGTGCCCTAGTCCGCCGCCGAGGTCGATTCGTCCGCGCCGGTCGCCGCCGCCCACACGTCGCGCCACTTGGCGGCGAGTGAGTCGATGTTCTCGTGCGCGTTCAGGCCGCTCGGCTGCGGCACGACCCAGAGGCGCACCCCGTCGGGCCATCCGGGCACGAGGGCTCGGTCCTGTTCCCCCAGCCGCGCCTTCGGTTGGTCGAACGCCGCACGGAAGGCCGTGATGCCGGCGATCGCCGCAACCCGCGGCCGCAGTTCGGCGGCGCGCTCGATGAGCCGCCGCCCTCCCCCGCGCAGTTCGTCGCGCGAGAGTTCATCGGCGCGCACCGTCGCCCGACCGACGAGATTGGTGATGCCGATGCCGCGTCGCAGCAGCTGCGCCGCGTCGTCGGTCGCGAGTCCAACCGATGCATCGACAACGTGGTCGGTCAATCCGGCTCGGTGCAGCGACGGCCAGAATCGGTTCCCCGGCCTCGCGAACGGCGCGTTCACGGCCGCGGTCCACAGCCCGGGATTGATGCCGACGATCAGGAGCCGCAGCGGTGCACCGGATGCGGGAAGCACGTCATCGATCGCGTTCGGCTCTGCGGTCGCGAACGTCGCGAGCTCGTCGCGCGTCGGTCGCCGACCGCCGAGCGGCGAGGGCCTGCGCGGCATGCCTCGGAGGCTCAGACTGTCCGTCATCCTTCGACGAGTACCGCGAGCTGGCCCGTCACCATGCCCCAGCCCTCGATGAGACCGAGCTCCTCGTGCCGGCCGCGCGCCGCCGGGTCGCCGTGGCGCGCCACGATGCGGTACATGGTGCCGTCGGGGTGATCG
>JBQDJW010000156.1:0-6343 GCA_052086425.1 Pseudoclavibacter sp.
AGCTGCTGGCGCAGGCCGCAACGTCGGCGCGGTCGGCGCAACGGGCGCAATCGGCTCGGGCGCCGCACCGGACGCACCGGCGACGGGCGCGCTCGACGCACTTGCCGCATCCGGTCGCCGTTCGATCGGAGCCGCGTCGACCGAGGCGTCGCCGTCGCCACTGAACGTCGCGCGAGAGGCGACGAGGATGCGCGCCGTCATGAGCTCGAGGTGGAGGCGCGGCGACGTAACACCGGTCATCTCGGTCAGCGTTTCATTGACGAGGTCTGCCATGGCGGAGAGGCCGGCCGGGGCGAATCGGGCCGCCTGTGCCATCAGCTGCTCGAGTTCGGCCGGGCTCGCGCCGTGCAGCACGCTCGCGGCGCCCTGGCCGGTGGCTTTCACGACGATGAGGTCGCGCACGCGCTCGAGCAGGTCCTCGACGAATCGTCGCGGGTCTTGGCCGGACTGCACGACCCCATCGACGACCCGGTACGCCGCCGCCGCGTCGCCGCGCGCGAAGGCGTCGATCGTTCCGTCGAGCAACTCGATGGCCGTGAACCCGAGCAGCGCGGCCGCACGCTCGTAGTCGATGCGGGTGCCCTCGGAGCCGGCGATGATCTGGTCGAGCAGCGAGAGCGTGTCGCGGGCAGAGCCGCCACCGGCGCGGACGACGAGCGGCAGCACGCCCGGGTCGGCCGTGACCCCCTCAGACTCGGTCAGCTGCTCGACGTACTCGAGCATGACGGCGGGCGGAATCAGCCGGAACGGGAAGTGGTGCGTGCGCGACCGGATCGTGCCGATGACCTTCTCGGGCTCGGTCGTCGCGAACACGAAGCGCACGTGCTCCGGCGGCTCTTCGACGACCTTGAGCAGCGCGTTGAAACCCGCCGACGTGACCATGTGGGCCTCGTCGATGATGAAGACCTTGTAGCGGTCGCGGCTCGGGGCGAGCACGGCCCGCTCGCGCAGGTCGCGGGCGTCGTCGACGCCGCCGTGGCTCGCGGCGTCGATCTCGATGACGTCGAGCGAGCCGCCGCCGCCTGTCGCCAGCTCGCGGCAGCTGTCGCACTCGCCGCATGGCGTGTCGGTCGGGCCCTGCGCGCAGTTCATGCAGCGTGCGAGCACCCGCGCCGATGTCGTCTTGCCGCAGCCGCGCGGGCCCGAGAAGAGATAGGCGTGATTGACACGACCGGTGCGCAGCGCCGTGCGCAGCGGCTCGGTCACCTGCGCCTGCCCGATCATGTCGGCGAACGTGTCCGGCCGATAACGGCGGTACAGGGCGGCGACCATGCCGACCATCGTAGGGTCTCTCAGCCCCGTGTGCGGCGACTGTCCACAGGTCGCGGCTCCAGGGCGGCGGTGCCGCGGCGCGTCAGCGCGGGGCGGCGTCGCGCATGCGTCGATCGCGCCGGATGCGGCTGCGGAATTCAGCGCGCGGTTGACGGCAGCTCGTCCTCGATCATGCGTTCGCGGGTGGCGAGCCAGCCGCACACGAGCGAGATTGGCACGGTCGCGATGAGCAGGGCGAGCGGCAGCGTCCAGCTGTCGCTCCACGAACGCACGAGGCCGACGCCCATCGGGCCGACCGACGCGATGAGGTAGCCGAGTCCCTGCCCGAAACCCGACAGGCCGACCGCGCCGGCGCGGGTGCGCGACCGCAAGTTCATGAGCGTGAGGGCGGCGGGGAAGTTGTTCATGCCGATCGCGATGCACACGACCCAGACGATCGTGAAGGTCGCAGGCAGCCACAGCAGCCCGGCGAGTCCCACGCCGATCGAGAGCACGAGGGCCGCGATGATGATGAATGGTCGCCGCATGCGCGCGAGCAGCGTCGGCACGACGAGCGACCCGATCGTGCCGCCGAGCGCGAAGATCGACAGCATGCTCGCGCCGAAGGTGAGCGAGTACCCGACGTCTTGCAGACGGCCGGGCAGTTGGGCCTGCAGCGTGTAACTCATCATCGAGTTGATCGAGAACAGGCCCATGATGCCCCAGGCGAGGCGTGAGCGCACAAGCAGCGAGAACCGGATGCGCGGCTCGGGTCTGATCTGTTCGATCGGCCCCGTCGCCGGGTTCGCGTCCCACCGCCGCACGACGACGTATTGGGCGCCCCACGCGACCAACGCCAGTACGGCCGGGATCGCCCAGATGCCTGTCGCGAGTCGCCAACCGGCGCTGCTCTCGATCATGACCGCGACGACGACCGGCGCCGCGATCGGCCCGATCTGCATGATGCCGAGGTAGAGGCCGTTCATGATGCCGAGCCGGTGCGCGTAGTACTGCTTGATCACGGGCACGAGCACGGCGTTGGCGAGGCCGATGCCGGCCATGGCGACAGCGAAGGTGGCCCCGAGCATCCACACGTCGTGCGCGAGCGAGCGAAGCACGATGCCGCTGCCCATCGCAGCCGCGCTCACGAGCAGCAGCAGCTCGCCGCCTGCCAGGCGGAATAGCACGGGACCCGCGAGCGCCGCCACGCCGAAGATGAAGGTCGGGATCGTCGCGAGCACTCCGGCCTCGGCCGAGCCGTAGCCGATGTCGTCGCCGATCACGTCGAGCACGGGCACGAAGCCCATGACGGCGGTGCGCAGGTTGAAGGCGATGAGCACGACGGCGATGAGCACGAGCCACGTGCCGCGCGGGCCGTCGGCGCGGGGCCCGACAGTGCGCGGTCCGGCGCCGGAGCTTCCGCCGCTGCCCGGGCCTGTTCCGCCCGCCTTCGCCATGTGCGTCTCCTCTTCGCTGTACCGTCTGGCCGGTTTTGGCCGACCTTGGAGTGTACGCCCGGAGTGTCGTTTCGGCAGGCCCTGGGTCTCACCTGCCGAGAACGGCAGGGCGCCCCTTCGCCGGGCTCAGGAATCGCGGCGCTTCGACGGGCTCGGGGCGTCCGGGCTCAGTCGCCGATCCCGGCCGCCGCGAGCGACTGCGTCGCGATCTCGAGCTCCTCGTTCGTCGGCACAACGAGGACGGCGATGCGCGAAGCGCCGGTCGAGATGCGGCGGGCGCCGCGCTCGGGCGACGCGTTGCGGACGGCGTCGAGTTCGACGCCCAACCACTCCATGTCCGCGACGACGCGTTCGCGGATCACGGCCGCGTTCTCGCCGACTCCCGCCGTGAACGCGATCGCGTCGGCCCCGCCGAGCTGCACGAGGTAGGCGCCGACGTAGCTGCGGATGCGGTGCACGTACACGTCGATCGCAGTTTGCGCGTTCGCATCGCCACCGGATGCGGCCTGCAGCACGTCGCGCAGGTCACCGGACCCTGCCATGCCGAGGAGGCCTGAGCGCCGGTTGAGGAAATCGTCGATGTCGTCGAACGACATGCCCGCGTGGCGGTGCAGGTGCGTCAGCGCGGCCGGGTCGATGTCGCCGGAGCGCGTGCCCATCACGAGCCCCTCAAGCGGAGTCATGCCCATGCTCGTCTCGACCGACTCGCCCCCGCGCACCGCGCAGGCCGAGGCGCCGTTGCCGATGTGCAGCACGATCGTCTTCGTCTCGGCGAGCGGCCGCCCGAGGAACGCGGCGACCTCGCGCGAGACACACGAGTGGCTGGTGCCGTGGAACCCGTATCGCCGCACGCGGTGCTCGGCCGCGACCTCGCGGTCGATCGCGTACATCGCTGCGGCGTCGGGAATCGTCGCGTGGAACGCCGTGTCGAACACGGCAACGTGCGGCAGCGCCGAGAAGACGGCTCGTGCGGCGCGGATGCCCTCGAGGTTGGCGGGATTGTGCAGCGGCGCGAGTGGCTCGAGCTCTTCGATGTCGCGCTCGACCTGCTCCGTGATGACGGTCGGCCCGAAGAAGCGGCGGCCGCCGTGCACGACGCGGTGGCCGACGACGGCCGGCGCGTTCGCGTCGATGTCGGGCCCGTGCCCGGCGAACGCGTCGAGCATGGCGCGGAACGCCGCGTCGTGGTCGGCGATCGGCGCCGTGGAGACGTGCTTCGCGTCTCCGGCGCGGTGCGTGATCTCCGACGCCGCCTCGCCGATGCGCTCGATGAGGCCCTGGCCGAGCACCTCGGCCGTCTCCATGTCGAGCAGCTGGTACTTGAGCGACGACGAGCCCGAATTGATGACGAGTGCAATGCTCATGACGCGCCTTCCCGCCCCGTCCCGAGCGGCTCGGACGGCTCGTTCCCGCCCTGCGCCTGGATCGCCGTGATCGCGACCGTATTGACGATGTCGCTCACGAGCGCTCCTCTCGAGAGGTCGTTGATCGGCTTGTTCATGCCCTGCAGCACGGGCCCGATCGCGACGGCGCCCGCCGATCGCTGGACGGCCTTGTACGTGTTGTTGCCCGTGTTGAGGTCGGGGAAGATGAACACCGTCGCTTGCCCTGCCACAGCACTGCCGGGCATCTTCTTGGCGGCGACGGCCATATCGGTCGCGGCGTCGTATTGCAGCGGGCCCTCGACGAGCAAGTCGGGCCGTCGCTCGCGAACGTAACCGGTCGCGGCGCGCACCTTGTCGACGTCGGCGCCAGACCCTGACTCGCCCGTCGAGTACGACAGCATCGCGACCCGGGGCTCGATGTTGAATCGCTCGGCCGTCGCGGCCGACGAGATCGCGATGTCGGCGAGTTGCTCCGCCGTCGGGTCGGGGTTCACGGCGCAGTCGCCGTACACGAGCACGCGATCGGCGAGCGACATGAGGAACACGCTCGAGACGATCGAGACGCCCGGCTGGGTGCGCACGATCTCGAAGCCCGGCCGGATCGTGTGCGCCGTCGTGTGCGCGGCGCCGGACACCATGCCGTCGGCGAGCCCGAGGTGCACCATCATCGTGCCGAAGTAACTGACGTCTTGCACCCGGTCGGTCGCGGCCTCGATCGTCATGCCCTTGTGCGCGCGCAACCTCGCGTACTCCTCGGCGAACCGCGCAACCAGCGCGGGGTCGCTCGGAGACAGCACTGCAGCATCCGAAATATCAGTGCCAAGCTCGGCGGCCCGCGCCCGCACCTCGGCCTCGTCGCCGAGGATCGTGAGCTGTGCGACGTCGCGCGCGAGCAGGCTGCCGGCGGCGATCAGGATGCGGTCATCGTTCCCCTCCGGCAGCACGATGTGCCGCCGGTCGCGACGCGCGCGGTCGAGCAGCGTGTGCTCGAACATGAGCGGCGTGACGACGCTCGACGGCGCGACCTCGAGGAGCGCGCGGATCTCGTCGCCCGGAACGCTGCGCTCGAACGCCGCGAGCGCCGCGTCGATCTTGCGGCGCGATGAGGCCGTGAGGTAGCCGCGGGATTGCATCACCCGCTGCGCGGTCTCGAACGTGCCGGTCTCGCAGCGTACGACCGGCAGGTTCGACGCAACGCCGTCGAGCAGCCGCTGAATGACGGGAGAGAACTCGAACGGCCCGTTCACGATGACGCCGGCGACCGACGGGAACGTGTCTGCCTGGTGCGCGAGCAGAATCGCGAGCAGCGTCTCGGTGCGGTCGGCCGCGACGATCGCGACCCCGCCCTCGATGAGCCGATCGAGCACGTGCTCCATGCTCATGCCCGCGACGACCACGCCGAGCGTCTCCCGGTCGAGAAGACTCTCGTCGCCCGAGTGCAGCGTGCCGTCGATTGCGTCGACGAGGTCGCGCATCGTCGGCGCGCTCAACAGCGGCTGCTCCGGCAGCACCCAGACCGGTGCGTCGGCGTCGGCGCGTGCCCCGCGCGAGCGCACGACCCCGGCGACGGCCTCGCGGATCTCGCCCGCCGCATCCTCGTCGGCGCGGTTCACGAACACCCCGAGCAGGCCGGCGTGCGCGACCGCGAACTCGGGCAGCACGACCTCGAGCGCCGCGGCGACCTCGTCGGCCGGCCTGGCCCCGAGCGTCTCGTCGCGGCCCGAGAGCACCATGATCACCTTGGCCCCGATGTTCGCGGCGACCCGCAGGTTGAATGCGAGCTCGGTCGGGTGGGTCACGTCGGTGAAGTCGCTGCCGACCACGACGACCGTGTCGCACCGGCGCTGCAGGGCGTGGAACTTCGCCAGGATCGCATTCAGCGCCGCATCCGGGTCGGCGTGCACGTCGTCGTACGTGACCCCGGACGCGTCGTCGAACGTGAGCCCGAGGCTCGGGTCGGTGCGCTCGAGCAGCATCTCGAGCACGTGGTCGCGACTCGCGCCCGGTTCGTCGGCCTGAATCAGGGGGCGGAACACCCCGATGCGCCCCGCCGTCCCGCTGAGCGCGTCGATGATGCCGAGCGCGACGGTCGACTTGCCCGAGTGGCTCTGAGACGACGTGAGGTAAATGCTCGAAGTCACGAGCCGCATCCTACGTGCGCGGCATGACGGCGGGCGGTCGCGGGCGATCCGCTGCGCCGGGGGACGCCTCGGCGGCGGCGAGCAATGGTTCCGGATGCTCCATGTGCGT
>JBQDJW010000157.1:0-6333 GCA_052086425.1 Pseudoclavibacter sp.
CGGTCTCGACGCCGGCGGCGCCGATCGGCTGCCCTTCGTGCGGGGTCGTCGCGACGGGTCGTGGGCGTCAACGCCGGCTGTTGCATGACGTGCCCGGGACGACGCGGGTGAGGACCGTGTGGCGGCAACGCGTGTGGCGGTGCGGTGACGATGGCTGCGCGAAGAAGACGTTCGTGGAGCAAGTGCCCACTCTGGTCGCTCGGCGCGGGTCGATCACGAAGCGCGCCGTCGACTGGGCGATCGGGCAGCTGCGTCGTGAACACGCCACGGTTTGACTCGCCCCGGCGTGTCCGGAGAGCAGTTGACTGATGTCAGGCCGCTGTGAAGCGCTCCGGGTCTGATGGAGGCTCTAAATCCAGTGAAGGATGAGAGTCATGGCAGCACCACGGAAGTACAGCGAGGAGCTCAAGGTGTTGCATCGACTGGTTGAGCCCGGTCAGTATCGCGCCATCCGCTACACCGAGCGCCTCGCCGCAGCCGATGCCGTCGCTTCCGTTGGAAGCAAAGGGCCCGAGGCGAGCGCGGTCGTGGGCTGCGTATTCAGTTTCGTCGAAGGCTTGACCTATGTCATGTTCGCACCCATCATGATTTACCAGTGAGTACTCGTGAGATCCCGGCGACGGTGTTGAGCTCACGGAATCGCTGCCGGTCTGAATTTCTGAGGAGGCACTGTGTCGCTTACGGAGGTCGCCCAAATTGTGCGGAGCCGCGGCACAACCGTGTTGCAGCGCACCGTGGAGGTGGACGCGGTCATCGATGCTTGCAGTACCGCAATACGTCCTCACACGCTGCAAGTGCGGGAGGCCGGCCTAGCGGTGCAGCTGGATCATCTGCCGAGCGCAGTAGGGTTGACGCGGCTGCAGTACGGTGCTGAGGTCACCATCTCGGAGATCACACCTGAGCAGGACGAGTTCATCATCTCACTGCCGGTCGCCGGCCGGGCACGCTTCGATACCGGGCGCAGGACTGCGATACTGCAGCCTGGCACAATGTCTATCGTCAGCCCCTATCAGGGATTCAGGCTCGACATTGGTCGCGACTTCGATCAAGTGCTATTTCGGTTGGACCGGAGGCGCGTGGAACGTGTTGCGGCCATGCTCGTAGGTGCGGTCGAACCGACCCCCGTGCACTTCGAGCTCTTCTCGGCACGCTACGAGTCCGGCCTAGTAGGTCTGCTCAACTCAGTGGTCCAGCTCGCGATCGACACCAATCTGAGCCGTTTTTCTCGCTTGGATCTGCAGCTCGAGATGCTCATCATCGACGCGCTTCTGCTCGGATACCCGAGCAATCTGAGTGCGCAACTTACCCTCCCCGTGGGCAGCGCCTCAGCAGAACGGGTATCACGCGCGATGGACTATATGACCGCGCGCCTCGCGGAACCGTTCCCACTCTCGGAGGCCGCGCGCCACTGTGGCGTCTCACTACGGAGCCTTCAGCAGGGCTTCCGCCGCGAGGTCGGGGCATCTCCGGGCGAGTGGCTCCGCGACCGGCGCCTCGATCACGCGTATGCGCAGCTGTCAATAGCGGACGCTGGGGAGACTACAGTAAGCGCGGTAGTCTTCGGAAGTGGTTTCCAGCACCTGGGCGACTTCGCCGCGCGATTCAAGAAGCGATTCGGTGTTTCCCCGTCGTCGGTTCTACGGACGGCCCGTAATTAGTCGCATTGATCAGGTAGGACTCGTTGATATGTCCTGGTCAAGAACGAGTTTCTAGATTCTACGGGTCCGCTCAATTTCTTAATCGTCAGGGTGACAGGGAGATGAGCAATTAAGCTGTCGACTTCGCGCGCTTGGGTGCAGACCCCCATACATCGTACGGTGGTCTCCCGCTGCGCTCCGATCGACTTGCAGCCCGACCAACAGGGCTAAATCGGCTCTTCACAAACGAGGGTGTAGTCGGGGCCTGAATCCGCCAGCTTCGAGGAGTGCTCGGGCGATGTAGTGGGTGAGGTTGCGGAACCCGAGGGCCAGCCCGCGAAGATGCTCAAGTCGTCCATTCACGGCTTCGGTAGGTCCGTTGCTGGTGCGGGGTCGCTCGAAGTAGGCCAGGACATCGCAGACGCGTCTGGCCAGGGTGCGGCCGAGCTTGCGCAGCTCGACCAGCGGTCGGGGCACCCCGTCGGCGAGGGCATCGATCACCGAGCTCATCTCGACGCGGCCGGTGACCGGGTTGGGGTCTCGGTAGGCGGAGATCATGCGCTGGTAGATGCCCCAGGTGCACTCGACCTGGACGTGCCGGTCCCCGGTGAACAGCTTGTCGAGGCGCTCGTGTTGACGGTCGGTGAGCAGGTCGGCGCCGGTGTGCAGGGTCCGGCGCGCCGAGTAGAGCGGGTCGTCCTTGCGGCCGCGGTGCCCGTGCAACTCCTGCTGAACGCGGCGGCGGCACTCATCCAGGGCGTCGCCAGCCAACCGGATGACGTGGAACGGGTCCATGACAGTGACCGCGTCCGGCAGTTCCTCGGTGGTGGCGGTCTTGAACCCGGCGAACCCGTCCATGGCGACGACCTCGATCCCGTCGCGCCAGGCCTGGTCCCGCTGCGCGAGCCAGTCCTTGAACGCCTTCTTGCTGTGGCCCTCGACCACGTCCAGCAGGCGGGAGGGCCCGGTACCTTCCCGGACCGGGGTGAGGTCGATGATGACGGTGACGTACTTGTCGCCCTTCCTGGTGTGCCGCCACACGTGCTCGTCGACCCTGACCGCGTTCACCCCGTCCAAGCGGGACGGGCGGTCGATCAGCTGCCGTTGACCTTCGGCCAGGACGGCGTCGTTGGCGGTGTTCCACGAGACCGCGAGCCCCTCGGCGACGCGGGCCATCGACAGGTGCCCGATCACGATCGCGACCAGGCCCCACCGCAGGCCGGCGCGGGAGATCTTCGCCCGCGGCTCGGCAGCGGCGGTGGTGTCCTGACGCCATACGTGGCCGCACTCGGGGCACCGGTACCGGCGCACGGTGAGCAGCAGCGTGGTCGGGCGCCATCCAAACGGCTCGTGCGCCAGTTCCCTGGTCACGGTGTCCCGCGCAACGCCCTGGCAGCCACACCGGCGGCACCAGTCGCCCAGCTCGACGACTCGGCAGGCGAGCACCGCACGATCAGGTTCGAGCCGTTGGCCGGTGACCTCCAGGCCGAGGTCGTCCAGGCCGGCGAAGGTAGTCAGGTCGGGGCGCGTGAAGGTAGCGTCGGGCACGTCGAGGTCTTCCCGGTGGGTGGCGTAGGAACCCCCATCTTCGGAAGACCTCGACGCCTACCCCGGGACCGACGCGCCAGCGCCCTCTACACCGTCATCTGTGAAGAGCCGCTAAATCGGCTCTTCGCAGTTGGGCGTGTAACGGTCTGAGCGTGGTGTTCGCCGGGTAGGCGTCGAGGTCTCCGTCAAGATGGAAGTTCCTACGCTCGCCATCTCAAGAAGACCTCAACTGCGATGAGCCGCTAAATCAGACACATGTCACTCACCCGCTTTCGCATTTATGATGTCGGCTATTCGCAATCTCTATTGTATGCCAGCTTTCCCGCGATCAAAATTGGATTTGTCGCCTACCGCGACGAGGGGAAGGCAATTGCGTGATCAGGGGGCTGACCTCCAGTGCCGCTTGCGCCGTCTCGCATTCATATCTAAGGAGTACAAACATGTCTCTCTCAGCCGAAGACAAGCTGGCCATCGTGGAGTTGTCCAACTTGCATGTGCGTTCCCTTGATTCGCACAATGTGGACGCCTGGATCGACGGGTGGCTGCCCGATGGCGAGTTCATCGCCACCTACGGCACCTTCGCCGGGCACGACGCCATCCGCGAGTTCATCAACGGCCACATCGCAGCAGGAAAGGAGGACGGTGCCCGTCACCTCATGACAAACTACGTCGTCGAGGGTGACGGTGACCAGGCAACCCTGACTTGCGCGGTCACCAAGATCCAGGTCGAGAAGCCCCCATTTATCATCGCCACGGGTATCTACCGGGACGTGCTTGTTCGCACTTCCGCCGGCTGGAAGTTCGAATCGCGTCGGCTGGATGTCGACAACGGCGTGTTCGCTCGAGCGGCCGCCGAGACACAGAACTGAGAGGCGGGACGATGACTGAACTCGTCGCAGAGCGTTGGGGAGACTCGGGCCCCCGGGTTGTCATGGTGCACGGAAGCCTAAGTTCGGCTGCGGCTGCGTTCGAAGAGCAACGGGTGCTCGCCGATCAGTATCGGATCATCGCCCCATATCGTAGAGGCTACAGCCCGAGTCCAGCTACGGAGCGCATCGATCCAGACCGCGATGCCACAGATATCGTGGAGCTGATCGGCGACGGTGCCCATTTGGTCGGCACTTCGATGGGCGGCGTCGTTGCGATGCGAGCTGCGGCAATCGCTCCGGAGAAAGTCTGGTCGCTTACCGTCATCGAACCTCCAGCTCTTCCTAACGGCGTCGGTCGGCCAGAGGCGGACCGACTGGCCCTCGCGCTACGCCGTTATTGGGGAGAGGCCGATCCGCAGGATCTAGAGTCCTTCGCAGCAGGTTTCCTGTCGGTGCTCAGTGTCGATATGAAGCTACCCTCGCCACTCCCGGCACCCCTGGCTGAGGCAATCGGGAATCTCACAACAGAGCGTCCTTGGGAGACCGGGGTACCTCTGGAGCGTCTTGCGGGAACAGTCTTCCCCAAGCTGGTGGTGTCGGGCGGAGGCACTCCGGGCTTCGAGGACGTCGCAGATGCGCTCGCTGAGGGGCTGGGTGCCCGACGCGTGCTCTTCGACGGAAGCCCGCACGCAGTTCAGCGCATCGGGCAGCCATTCAACGATTTGCTGGTCGAGCACCTGCGCGCAGCGAGTGAACCAGTTGCCTGACGCGCACGATGTGTCGTCCCTGAGTTTGGGATCGTTCCTGAGTCTCGGGGAGGACATATCATTTATGGCCCCGGATCGAATCTTCGGTCGAGTTGAGCTCTTCGATCGAGTTGAGCGGTGACAGACGGCTACGACCAGGTGGACTTCGAAAGCGGGGCTGGCTATTTCTCGACGTCGACAAGCACCAAGACATCGAGCTCGGCTGCGATATGAGCGTCAACGTCACACACGTGCGCAAGCTCTGACCTAGTTCAACACTTGCCTCCGGTTCGTTCCGCGGACCTTCATGACGCCAGCTACTACGACGGAGATTCTGATGTCCTTGTTTTGGGGCTCTTCTGACTTCAGGTGGGGTTTGGGCGACGCGCCGGTTCGTGTCGTGATGGTGTGAGGCGGGTCGAGGCCCCGAGGATCGGTAGCGACCAAGCCAACCGTTCTTCGGGAGTCCTCGACCCGTGTCCGACCCTACGGGGTGCGCGGCAGCGTGCCCATCTTCTGCTGTCTACTGTGATCGTTGCGACGTGCTCGTCGGCCTTGGTGGGCTTCGCGTCACCGCTGTGGAGCGGCGTGACGAGGGTGCGCTCGTCATAGACGTCGAGTCGCCGCCGGGCCCTGCCGGGTGTCCGAGGTGTGGGCAGGTGGCCGAGTCGAGAGGGCGCAAGCAGCTCACGTTGGTCGACGCGCCGATGGGGGCGAGCCCGGTATGTATCCGGTGGCGCAAGCGCCGGTTCCGGTGCGCCGACGCCATGTGCGAGCAGAAGTCGTTCACCGAGCAGGACGCGGCGGTCGCCGCCCCGAGGGCGCAGCTCACGGCACGGGCCATCTCGTGGGCGGTCGGGCAGATGCGGCGGGAGAACGCCTCGGTGCAGGGCATCGCCCGCCAACTCGGGGTGTCGTGGAAGACGGTGTGGCGGCACGTCAAGCCAGTGCTGGAGCGTCGCGCGGCCGATGAGTCCCGTTTCCAAGGAGTCACGACGCTCGGGGTCGACGAGCACCTCTGGCATCATGTCTCCACCCGGCCCGTCGAAGACGGCGGACGCGGCCCGAAGGAACTGACCGGCATGGTCGATCTGACCCGCGATGCGAGCGGGCGCGTGCGAGCCAGGCTCCTGGATCTCGTGCCGGGACGGTCGGCGAAGGCCTACGCAGACTGGCTGCAACAGCGTGGCGGAGCGTTCCGAAATCAGGTGCAGATCGCGACGCTGGACCCGTTCGCCGGATACAAGAAGGCCCTCGATGACGAGCTCGACGACGCCACCGCGGTGCTGGACGCGTTCCACGTCGTCAAGCTCGGCACGCAGGCCGTGGACGAGGTCCGCCGCCGTGTTCAGCAGAACCATCGCGGGCGCAAGGGCGACCCGCTCTACGGGATCCGCAACATCCTTCGCGCCGGGAGGGAGAACCTCACCGACCGGCAGACCCAGCGACTCGCCGCCGCGTTCGCGGTCAGAGAAGAACTGAACCGTCCCCGGTTCTTTGCCGCTCCTATGCGGGTGCCAGCACCGGGTGGGA
>JBQDJW010000158.1:0-6320 GCA_052086425.1 Pseudoclavibacter sp.
CGACCATGGCCGTCGTCACAATTCGCCAGCTGCTCGACAGCGGCGTCCACTTCGGGCACCAGACCCGCCGCTGGAACCCCAAGATGAAGCGCTTCATCTTCACGGAGCGCTCGGGCATCTACATCATCGACTTGCAGAAGTCGCTCGCCTACATCGACCGCGCCTTCGACTTCGTCAAGGAGACGGTTGCCCACGGCGGCACCGTGCTCTTCGTCGGTACGAAGAAGCAGGCGCAGGAGTCGATCGCCGAGCAGGCCACCCGCGTCGGTCAGCCCTACGTCAACCAGCGCTGGCTCGGCGGTCTCCTCACGAACTTCTCGACCGTGCAGAAGCGTCTCAACCGTCTCAAGGAGCTCGACCTCGTCGACTTCGACGACACGACGAAGGGCTTCACGAAGAAGGAACTGCTGATCCAGCGTCGCGAGCGCGACAAGCTCGAGAAGTCGCTCGGCGGTATCCGCAACCTGCAGAAGACGCCGTCGGCGATCTGGGTTGTCGACACGAAGAAGGAGCACCTCGCGATCGACGAGGCGAAGAAGCTGGGTATCCCGGTCATCGCCATCCTCGACACGAACTGCGACCCCGACGACGTGCAGTACCCGATCCCGGGCAACGACGACGCGATCCGTTCGGTCTCGCTGCTGACGCGCATCGTGGCGGACGCCGCCGCCGAAGGCCTCAAGCAGCGCCACCAGAAGCCGACCGAAGAGACTGCAGAGGCCGCCGAGCCGCTCGCCGAGTGGGAGCTCGAGCTGCTGAACCAGGGCGGCACCGCCGATGCTCCGGCAGCCGCCGATGCTGCTCCCGCCGAGACGGCTCCCGTCGCCGACGAGGCGCCGGCCGAAGAGGCTGAGGCTGCCACTGAGGTCGAGGCCGCGCCTGAGGCAGAGGCTGAAGCCGAGACTGAGGTCGAGGCCGCGCCTGAGGCTGAAGCCGAGACTGAGGCTGAAGCCGAGGCTGAGGTCGAGCCCGAGGCGGATGCCGAGGCTGAGAACGTTCAGACTCCGGACACCGAGCAGGCCGAGGCTGAGACCACCACGACCGCTGAATAAGCACGATTGCTGACGAGGCATCACCGAGGAGACACACGACAGATGGCGAACTTCACCCTCGAAGACATCAAGGCGCTGCGCGAACAGCTCGGCACCGGCATGGTTGACACCAAGAAGGCCCTCGAAGAGGCCGAAGGCGACCGCGAGAAGGCGACCGAGATCCTCCGCCTCAAGGGTGCGAAGGGCAACGCGAAGCGTGCCGATCGCTCGACGAGCGAGGGCCTGGTCGCGGCCAAGGACAACGGCAACGGCACCGCGTCGCTCATCGAGCTCGCTTGCGAGACCGACTTCGTCGCCAAGGGCGAGAAGTTCGTCGGCCTCGCCGACACCGTGCTCGAGGCCGTTGCCGCAGCCGGCGCGTCGACCGTCGAGGAGGCCCTTGCGGCCGACGTCGACGGCGAGACCGTCGCGGCAACGATCGAGGGCGTCGCGGCGATCCTCGGCGAGAAGATGGAGCTCCGACGCGTTGCGCTCGTCACGGGCGAGGCGATCGAGATCTACCTGCACCGCACCTCGAAGGACCTTCCTCCGCAGGTCGGCGTCGTCGTGGGGTACACGGGCAGTGACAGCGAGACGGCGCGAGGCATCGCGCAGCACATCGCGTTCGCCAACCCGACGTACCTTTCGTCGGAGAACGTGCCGGAGGACGAGGTCGCTCGCGAGCGTCAGCTCGTCGAGGAGATCTCGCGTAGCGAGGGCAAGCCCGAGGCAGCTCTTCCGAAGATCATCGAGGGTCGCCTGAAGGGCTTCTTCAAGCAGATCGCCCTGCTCGAGCAGGACTACGCGAAGGACAACAAGTTGTCCGTCGCGAAGGTCGCATCGGATGCGGGCATCGAGGTCTCCGACTTCGCTCGCTTCCGCGTCGGCGCCTAGCGCAGACCGCACGTCACGACCTCGGGGTCCGGCCGATCGGCCGGACCCCGAGGTCGTTTCGCGTTCCTGCTGCAAGACAGGGAGCCACAACGACGGCTCCCGCGCCGCACCCGTGGAATGCGAGTCGCGATCGGGCCGGTACAGTGAGGTTGCCCGTGCCGCGAGAGGAGCCCATATGACCGAGCCCCAACGTGAACGTCGAGTACTCCTCAAACTCTCGGGAGAGGCATTCGGCGCCGGCCGAATGGGCGTCGAACCGGTGGTGCTGCGTCGCATCGCCGCCGAGGTCGCCGAAGCGGCGAAGCACGTGCAGGTCTCGATCGTCGTCGGCGGGGGCAACTTCTTCCGCGGCGCGCAGCTCGCCGATGCCGGCATGGACCGCGCGCGTGCCGACTACATGGGCATGCTCGGCACGGTCATGAACGCGCTCGCACTGCAGGACTTCCTCGAGCAGGCGGGCGCCTCGGCGCGCGTGCAATCGGCGATCGAGATGCGCCAGGTCGCCGAGCCGTATATCCCGCTGCGAGCGAAGCGCCACATGGAGAAGGGCCGCGTCGTCGTGTTCGGCGCTGGCGCCGGCCTCCCGTACTTCTCGACCGACACCGTCGCGGCGCAGCGCGCGCTCGAAGTCGGCGCGACCGTCGTGCTCGTCGCCAAGAACGGTGTCGACGGCGTCTACACGGCAGACCCGAAGACGGACCCCGACGCTGAACTCATCGACCGCATCACGTACTACGAGGCCCTCCAGCGCGGGCTCAAGGTGGTCGACTCGACGGCGTTCAGCCTCTGCATGGACAACGGCATGGACATGCGCGTGTTCGGCATGAACGACTCAGGCAACATCAGCCGGGCGCTCCTCGGCGACGGCATTGGAACGCTCGTCACCTCGAAGCGCGCCCAATAGCATCCGGGCCCTTCGCGCATTGCCGTCGCTGCACGGCTCCGTGCGGCGTGCCGACACTAGGATGAACCCGATATCCCCGCGAACGAAGGACTTCACGTGATCAAGGACGTGCTCGAAGAAACCACTGACAAGATGACGAAGGCGGTCGAGCACGCCCGAGAGGACTTCAGTACCGTCCGCACCGGCCGCGCCAACCCGGCACTGTTCGACAAGATCACCGTCGACTACTACGGCTCGGCGACCCCGCTCGGCCAGATCGCGTCGCTGCAGGTGCCTGAGGCGCGCATGATCGTCATCACGCCCTACGACAAGAGCGCGCTGAAAGAGATCGAGAAGGCGATCGTGAACTCGCCGAACCTCGGTGTTTCGCCCTCGAACGACGGCAACATCGTGCGTGTCGTCATGCCGGAGCTCACGGAGGAGCGCCGCAAGGAGTACGTCAAGCTCGTCAACGGCAAGGCGGAGGACGCGCGGGTCGCGGTGCGCAACATCCGTCGCAAGGCGAAGGGCGACCTCGACGCGCTGAAGGACGAGGTCGGCGAAGACGAGATCGGTCGGGGCGAGAAAGAGCTCGAGCAGCTCACGAAGAAGCACATCGACCGCATCGACGAGGCGTTCAGGGCGAAGGAAGCCGAGCTGCTCGAAATCTGAGTCGGCCGACTCGGAGATTTGAGCTGACTCGGGAAACCGGGCCGATGGCGGTCGGCGACGACGACGAACATCCCCAGGCGGGGGAGGGGCGTGCCGCTGAGCGGGACGCCAATTCGTCGAACCCGTTCGACCGGTCGCCGTTCGACGAGGAGGGGCGCGAGCGGCTCCGCGCCGACGTCGAGAACCTGAAGGCCGAGGTCGACAAGCAGCGCGATCGCATTCGGCGTAAGAGCGACGAGATCAACAAGCGGTCTGGCCGCAATCTCGGGTTCGCGGTCGCGATCGGGGTCGCCCTCGGGGTCGCTCTCATCGCGAGTCTGCTGTTCGTGAAGCAGCTCTTCATCATCTTCGGCGTCGCGATGGTGGCGCTCCTCGTGCTCGAGCTCGCGAGCGCCATGCGCCAGAGCGGGCGGGATGTACCCCGCATCCCATCTGCGGTCGTGGCCGTGCTCGCGATTCCGGTCGCCTACTACTTCGGGCCCGCATGGCAGTGGATCGCCGTGCTCGCCGGCATCGTCTTCGTCACCATGTGGCGCCTCGTCGAGGCGTCGCTCACGGCGCCGCGGCCGAAACGCGCCGAAGTCTGGCAGGACTTCCTCGCCGGCGCATTCATCCAGCTCTACGTGACGTTCCTCGCGTCGTTCACCGTCATGCTCGTCGCGCAGGAGCGCGGGCAGTTCTGGGTGCTCGGCATCATCATCATCGTCATTGCGGTCGACACGGGCGCCTACGCGGTCGGGCTCAACTTCGGCCGGCACAAGATGGCGCCGCGCATCAGCCCAGGCAAGACCTGGGAGGGCCTCGGTGGGGCCGTGCTCGCGGCGATCGTGGTCGCGATCCCGGTGTCGATCTTCCTGCTGCAGCAGCCCTGGTGGCTCGCGTTCATCATCGCGCCGATCCTGGTGCTGACCGCCACGGCCGGCGACCTCACCGAGTCGATGGTCAAGCGCGACCTCGGCATCAAAGACATGTCGTCGTGGCTGCCGGGCCACGGCGGATTCTTCGATCGTCTCGATTCGATCCTTCCCTCCGGGGCCATCGCGTTCGCGCTGTACTTCTGGACGGCGTCGCTCGGAGACGGGGCGTCGGTGCTCGGGTCGTGAGCGTCGTGGCGCCGTCCGCAGCGAGCGTGGGGCACAATGGACGCGTGAGTGGCTCGACGTTCCCAAAGGCACCCCGCGGTCAGCTCGGCTACGACCGCGATGAGGTCGACCGTGCGCTGCGGGTCGCCCGGCAGCGCTATGACAACTTCGACAACGGTGGCGAGGGCAAGCGCCTGACGACCTGGAGCATCCGCCACACGGCTTTCACGATGCGCAAGGGCGGCTACTCGGCCGCCCACGTCGACGCGGCCCTCGAACGGCTCGAAGACGCGGTCGCCGTGCGCGAGCGTGAAGAGCGCATGGAGCGGATCGGGCGCGAGACCTACCTCAGCGAGACGAAGTCGACTGCGCGGGCCGTGCTGAAGCGCCTGCAGCGCGGCTCGGGCGAGCGCTTCGACCGTGTCGGCATGATGCGCCGAGGCTATGACGTGCGCGAGGTCGACGAGTTCGCGAGCCAGCTCGAGGAGTTCCTGCGCGGGGGCGCCCCGCTGTCGCTGCGCGAGGTGCGCGGCATCGCATTCCGGCCGAAGCGCGGGGGGTACAAGGAAGCGCAGGTCGACCTCCTCATCGATGCGGTCGTCGACGTCATGCTCGCGATCCGCTAGCTCGCAGTCCGACGTGCGCGTCGGCGAGCGCGCCACCGTCTCACGTACTGATACCCGTTCTTGGCCAATCTGTAACATTTCCGTTACTATCGATCGTCGTGCCCATCCCGGGCCCCGCAGCGATGTCGAAACGGAACTGAATGACTCACGCCACCCGATCCGGTGCTCTGCGCTCCCGGCGCCGTGCCGGCACCGCCCGCGCGACCCGACGGCTCTTCGCCGCGGCCGCCGCGACGGCGACGATCGGTGTCGCGTGTGTCGTCGGCTCGTTCGCGATGCCGACCGCGGAGGCGTCAGACACCTCGGCGACGGCGATCGAGGACCTTGCTCAGGCCGAGGCGCAGGGGTATGGCACCTCGCTCGTCTCCGGCCCGGACGCCGATCGGGACGACGCCCTCTCCGCCACGGCGATCGACCCGAACAACCCGGACGAGATGAAGGCGATCGCGGCCGGGATGCTCGCCGACTACGGCTGGGACGAGTCGGAGATGAGCTGCCTCGACAGCCTGTGGATGAAGGAGTCGGGCTGGAACCCGTTCGCCGAGAACCCTGATTCGGGCGCGTACGGCATCCCGCAGTCCTGGCCGGCCGAGAAGATGGCGACGGCGGGCGACGACTGGCGCACCAATCCCGTCACCCAGATCCGCTGGGGCCTCGACTACATCCAGCGTGCATACGGCTCACCTTGCACCGTGTGGAACGGCTACACCAACTGGTATTGAGCCCCGGACTCGTCCGGTGACTTCCAGGCGTTGCCTTTCCGTGATCATTCCGTTATCTTTCTTACATCGTGACTTTCCCCGAGACTGCAAGTGAGGCGATCCCCTCCATGACCGAGAACCAACCAGCGCGCGCTGGCGCCGTTCGCGCCGTCAGGCCACGCGCCGCGCGGAACCGTACCGCCAAGGTGCTCGCGCCGGCGGTCGCCGCGTTCGCCATCGCGGGGATCTCGCTCGTGGCGATCGCCCAGGGCGCCCCCGCGGTCGAGCAGGCCTCGAACGTTCCCACGATCGACGAGATCTCGCAGGCGCAGTCTCAGGCGTACGGCGCTGCTCTCGTCGGTGACGAGGAGCAGCCCGTGGCCGACGAGTCCGTCTCGGACGACCGAGCGGACGAAGTCGGCTCGGTCAGC
>JBQDJW010000159.1:0-4002 GCA_052086425.1 Pseudoclavibacter sp.
CTCCGCGTCGCGCTGCAGCTTTTCGGCCAGGTCGTCGCACACGCCGACAAGCCGGTTCGTGAACTCGTCGAGGTCCGGGGTGATACCGGATGCGCCACTCGCCATGAGTGCGACCGTGTCATTCGTCGACATGCAGCCGTCGGAATCGAGCCGGTCGAATGTCACGCGTGTCGCGTCGCGGAGCGCGGCGTCGAGGTCGGGCTGCTCGACGTCGGCGTCCGTCGTGATGACGACGAGCATGGTCGCGAGCCCTGGTGCGAGCATGCCAGCGCCCTTCGCGATCGCGCCGATCGTGTACCCGGCGCCTTCGCTGACGACCGATTTCGAGACCGTATCGGTCGTCATGATCGCGTCGGCCGCATCCTGCCCGCCATCGACCGCGAGCGCCCCGACGGCCTCGCGCGTGCCGTCGAGCACCTTGCTGCGGAACACCTCGTCGCCCGTGCCGATCAGGCCGGTCGAGCAGACGATGACGTCGCCGGCGGAGATCTCGAGCAGCCCGGCCGCGAGCTCGGCGGTCTGGTGCGTGGTCTGGAACCCGAACGCGCCGGTATAGCAGTTCGCGCCGCCCGAGTTCAGCACGATCGCCGAGGCCGTGCCGTCTGCGATGACCTGTTCCGACCACAGCACGGGGTTGGCCTTGCAGCGGTTGCTCGTGAACACGGCGGCCGCCGCCGCACTCGGGCCGTCGTTGACGACGACGGCGACATCGCGGGCGCCGGTCGATTTGAGGCCGGCGACGACGCCTGCGGCGCGGAATCCCTTTGGCGCGGTGACGGTCACGGGGCGACTCCATCGATCGGAAGGCCGAGGGCTTCATCGAGCCCGAGTGCGAGGTTGACGGATTGGATCGCGGCGCCGGCCGTGCCCTTGCCGAGATTGTCGATGGCGCTGATCGCGACGAAGCGGCCGGCGCGCTCGTCGACGCCGATGCCGATGGCGGCGCGGTTCGAGCCGGTGACGTCGCCCGTGCGCGGCCAGGCGCCGGCGTCGAGCACGTCGACGAAGCGCTCGTCGCCGTACGCCTCGTCGTAGGCGGCGCGCAGTTGGTCGATGGTCGTGCCTTCGCGCAACTTCGCCGTCGTCGTCGCGAGGATGCCGCGCGCCATCGGCACGAGCACCGGCGTGAACGCGAGCGTGACCGGCACGCCGGAGGCGCGGCGCAAGTTCTGGCGGATCTCGGGGTTGTGGCGGTGGCCGCCGTCGGCGCCGTACGGGTTCGCCGAGCCCATCAGCTCGGAGCCGAGGAGCGTCGTCGAGGCCTTCTTGCCGGCACCGGACGGGCCCACGGCGAGCACGGCCGTGAGGTCGGTCGGCTCGACGAGTCCCGCGCGGATCGCCGGGGCGAGGGCGAGCGTGACGGCCGTGACGTTGCAGCCGGGCACCGCGATCTCGCGCGCCCCTCGCAGCGCCTCGCGCTGCTTGGCGCCGTCGGCGAGCACGAGCTCTGGCATGCCGTAGGTCCACGTGCCGGCGAACTCGCTGCCGTAGTAGTCGGCCCAGTCGTCGGCGGACTCGAGGCGGTGGTCTGCCCCGCAGTCGGCGAGCACCGGGGTGGCGCCGCGCGCACGGCTGTCGGCATCGAGTTCCGCAGAGATCGCTCCGGATGCGCCGTGCGGCAGCGCGAAGAAGACGACGTCGTGGCCGCGCAGCGGCTCGGCCTCGGTCTTCGCGAACGACATGCCCGCGTAGCTGGCCAGGTGGGGGTGCACGTCGGTGACCCGCTCGCCCGCGTTGGAGAACGCGGTGGCGGTTCGCACGTCGAACTCCGGATGCTGCGCGAGCAGGCGAAGCAATTCGCCCCCCGCGTACCCGGATGCACCTGCGACTGCGACGGAGTACGACATGGCGACCATCCTATTGCCGCGCCGGCGTGCCGGAGTGCCGGCGGCTCGGCGGCCCCGCCGCGGGCGAACGTGTGACGTCATCTCTTCGGCCCTCGCGCGCTCCGGTCGTAGGCTGGCGAGTCGATCGCAAAGGAGTCCACTGTGACCCACGCCCTCCAGGCATCTCCCGCCGAGGAGCACTCCACATCGCCGCTTTCCGAGTCCGAGGTCGGGCGCATCCGCGCCGATTTCCCGGTGCTGAACCAGCAGATCGGCGACCACGGCCTCGTCTACCTCGACTCGGGAGCGACCGCGCAGCGGCCGACCTCCGTGCTCGACGTCGAACGCGCGTTCCTCGCGAACGACAACGGCGCGGTGCACCGCGGCGCGCATACGCTCGCCGCCAGGTCGACCGAGGCGTTCGAGCTCGCGCGCGAGACCGTCGCCTCGTTCGTCGGCGCGGATGCCGACGAGATCGCGTGGGCGCTGAATGCGACCGACGCGCTCGGCATGATCGCACTCGGGATCGACCGGGCCTCGCACGGTTTCGGCGGTGACGCATCCGCCCCTCTCGCGCTGAGGGCCGGCGACGAGATCGTGTTCACCGAGGCCGAGCACCACGCGAACCTCGTGCCGTGGCAGCAGGTCGCGCAGTCGACGGGCGCCGTGCTGCGCGTCGTCCCCGTCGGCGACGACGGCACCTGGACGATCGACGACCTGCGCGTCGTCGTCGGCGAGCGCACCCGCGTGATCGCGTTCGCGCACATCTCGAACGTCACCGGCCTCATCGCGCCCGTCGACGAGGTCGTCGCCGTCGCTCGCGACGTCGGCGCCCTGACGGTGCTCGACGCCTGCCAGTCGGCGCCGCACCGGCCGCTCGACCTCCACGCGCTCGGCGTCGACGCGGCCGCCTTCTCGGGACACAAGATGCTCGGTCCGAACGGCATCGGCGTCATGTACGGTCGCCGCGAGTTCCTCGCGGCCCTTCCGCCGGCACGCACGGGCGGCTCGATGATCACGACCGTCACGCTCGAGCGCAGCGAGTTCATGGATGCGCCGATGCGGTTCGAGGCGGGAACGCAGCCGGTTTCGCAGGCGGTCGCCCTGGCCGAGGCCGTGCGCTACCTGGAGTCCGTCGGCATGGCGCGGGTCGAGGCGCACGAGCACGAGCTCGGCGAGCGCCTCGCGTCGGGACTCTCGTCGATCGAGGGTGTTCGCCTGCTCGGACCGGCGCCGGGGTCGGTGCGGGCCGGGCTCGCGAGCTTCGTCGTCGACGGCGTGCACGCGCACGACGTCACCCAGTTCCTCGACGCCGAAGGCATCGCGGCGCGCGGCGGCCACCACTGCGCGCAACCCCTGCACCGGCGACTCGGACTCACTGCGACGACTCGCGCGAGCTCCTACCTCTACACCTCGCGCGCCGATGTCGACCGCCTGCTCGACGTGCTGTCGGGCGTGCGCGCCTACTTCGGTGTCGCCACGACGACGGGGGGCGCATCGTGACCGGCCTCGACTCCCTCTACCAGCAGGTGATCCTCGACCATGCGAAACGTCGGTTCGGCGAAGGCGAGCTGCACCCGCACGACGCCGAGCACTTCGAGCGCAACCCGAGCTGCGGCGACGAACTCACGCTGCGCATCCGGCTCGGCACCTGCGCGCAGGGCACGGCCACGGATGCCGATGGCACGTCGCACGGCGCCGGTCAGTTCATCGAGGCGGTCGCCTGGGAGGGCGACGGCTGCAGTATCTCGATGGCCTCGGCCTCAGTGCTCAGCGAGCTGGCGCTCGGCGCGTCGGTCGGCGAGACCCGCGAGCGGATCGAGGTCTTCCGCGAGATGCTGCGCACGCGCTCGGGCGCCGAGCCGAGCGACGAGGTCGAGGAGCTGCTCGACGACGCGGTCGCGTTCCGCGGCGTGAGCAAGTTCGTCATGCGCGTGAAGTGCGCGATGCTCTCCTGGGTCGCGCTCGAGGCGGCGCTGCGCAAGGCGGGCGCGTAGCGCGCGGCCGGTCGCCCGGCCGCCGCGCCGCCTGGCACCCGCACCGGAATGTCCAGCGACGGGACCCCCGTGCGCGCCGTGGTCTCAGCCGGAAATCGTCACCGCGACCTCGATGGTGGGGGCCTCGTCGCCGTGCGTCAGGACCCTCTGCCGCACCTCGACGCCGCCGAGGCTCACGT